>NZ_FOUU01000011.1:0-51620 GCF_900114975.1 Thermodesulforhabdus norvegica | reverse complement strand
GTCGCAATCCCCTCAAATCGGGTCAGGTTTTCCGACTGCGTCCTTATAAATACACGAAATCATTAAGCCGTCAAGCGCTTTTCGGTAAACCTCCCCCAAAAAAGGCCTCCCGATGAAATTTAGTCAATCCAAAGTCACCCTCTAAAAGTACGCAAGACACCGGAATGTTTAGATAAACGATTTTCGGTAAACCTCCACCAGACCCCATTCTACCGTCAATTGAGGATTGCCGGGAAGCTCCCGTAGTCTCGTAAATTTTATTAGTTGACCCTAAAAGTGCGCAGGGCCTCTTGCTTTGAAAAACCCGGAGATCGTCAGAAAAGGGCGAAGAAGAAGAAGCACTGAAGAGGAGGGTTTCGTAATGCCGTTGCACTCCGATTATCACGAGACCCTCTGATCAAATCGGCAGAATCCCGTCCGGTTATGGCTCAGGCGGTTATTGTGAAAGTGCTTGAGTTCTTCTTTTCATTCCCCATCATAGAGAGAAGCAGCTCTTTTTCTCCGGCCAGACGGCTGAGTACCGCCCTCTCGATGCGATCGGGAAGCCTGCCGAAACGGGTGGCCCTGGCTTCGTAAAGCCTCTTCAAAAAGTCCTGCTCGTTACCGGGAATGCCATGCCGGGACACCGTTTCCTCAACGAGCCTGAAAGCTCCGGCTACCCCATGCTGGACGGCCGTACTCCAGAGGGCTTCTCTCAGGGCTTCCGAAGTACCATCAACGTCCCATCCGAAGGCCTTCTCTATTTTTTCCTTCAGGGGTTCGTAGAACTTTTCTTTGATGAAGGAGTGCTGAATTTTTGCAAACTCCTCCGGGTTTTCCGAAGCAATGGCCTTCCACTCGTCCGGAAAGGCTCCCCTCGTAGATCCCGTATCGGCATTGCCGGAGCGACGAAGCCTTTCTGCCCATTCCGGTTTCACTTTATCTAAATAGTCGAGAAATTCGTCAACGGTACCCCTTCGGGAGGAAAGTTGATAGATTCCGTAAGAGGTGCCGCCTGAGGGATCGTAGCCTATTGCACCCGGAGCACTTCCGGACTCAAAGAAGGCAGACACATAACCCATGGTACCGCCGTCGCTTTTCAGCGCCGAATCCAGTGTGCCCGTATTATGACCTCCTTCGTCACGGTTCTGACCTGCAGGGTTTTCCGACAAACCGGGGGAGGACGAAAAAACACCGGAAGGGAAGGTTAGATGTGTCACTCCGGGCCTCAGTCCCTGAGGTACTTCTAAGGGAAGGTCCCGGGAAAAATCTTCCAGCACGGACAGGAAAAGGCTTTCCTGTCTGATCTTTATCCACCTCCGTAATACAGCGCCGAAAAGGTCGTTGCTATAAACGTTTTCTGAGGACGGAATTCCTTCTGTGTTCATTTGAACCCTCTACAGGCTATGGAGTAACCGGCTTCGTTCCTCTGTTAAGCAAATAGGGTGCCAGTATTCTAGTACACCTTATAGCGGCCGTGCCTTTTTCCCAGAACTTCCAGGGTTTCATTAATTACGATGAATGCTTCGGGATCGACGGAGAAAATCCCTTCCTTTATTCTCGGCAACTCCGTCATGGTGGTTACCGTCATGATAAGAGTGCGTTCCTCGCCCGTGTAAGCCCCGATCCCTCTGAAGACCGTCGCACCACGATGAATCCTGTGCAGAATAAAATCCACTATTTCCTGCCACCTCGCCGATATAATCAATACCAGTTTTCGCCTGTTAAAACCGGCCACCACGGCATCCAGAACCCTGCTGCTGGTATAGACGTATATTATCGAGTAAAGAGCCTGCTCCATGCCGATGAAGAACCCTCCGCCTATTAGGACCAGTGCGTTGCAGAGTGTATAAACCACCCCCATGCGGATGCCCAGGCGGCGGTTCAGTACGATTGCCAGCACGTCCAGTCCTCCTGCAGATCCCAGTGAGCGCAGCACGATCCCTGCACCGGTGCCGCAGATAACCCCGGCCATAAGGGCCGCCAGTATGGGATCGTCCATGGGAAGCACCGGCGGTCGGATCAAGGAAGCCAGAAGGGAAAAGATCAGCATGCCGTAGGCTGTGTAGGCCATGAAGCGGAAGCTGAGATAGTACCAGCCCAGGAGAAAGAGGGGGATGTTGAGTAAGAAGTAATAAGCGCCGACGCTTAAAAAAGGCATCGTATAATGGAGTATGATGGCGATCCCGACGACTCCGCCGCTGAGTAGCCTGTGGGGCACAAGGACGGAGTTCATTCCCATGACGAAGATTATCGATCCGGCGCTTATGAGGAAAAGATTCGAGAGAAGAGAACGAAAATCCAGCTCTGGCTTTTTCATCGGGTAATCCCTCCGCACTCTGGGGCAAATCTTAACAGAGCTTCCTGAATATACAACTTTCCGCTCCCAACGACATCTTTTACTTTTGCCGGCATCTTTTGTATTTTGTGCTGGTCTCGTTTCAACTTTAAGGGAGGACGGCGGTGATGAAGGAAAAGCAGTACATCATCGATGCGATGACGGTACAGGATTCCTGGAGGCTTTTCAGAATACTGGGTGAGTTCGTTGACGGCTTTGAGGCTCTTGCCGACATCTATCCGGCAGTGTCCATTTTCGGATCCGCAAGGGTTAGGCCGGGAGATGAGTATTACGAGAAAACGGTTGTCATTGCCCGGGAGCTGGCCAGGGCGGGGTTCAACATAATTACCGGTGGAGGCCCCGGAATAATGGAGGCCGGTAATAAAGGGGCCGCGGAAGGAGGGGCTCAATCTGTGGGGCTCAACATCAAGCTGCCCTTTGAGCAGGAAGCAAACCCCTACGCCAATGTGCGCCTTGAGTTCCGGTATTTTTTTGTGAGAAAGGTGATGTTCGTAAAGTATGCCCAGGCCTACATAGCCATGCCCGGCGGGTTTGGAACCCTCGATGAGGTTTTCGAAGCCCTTACGCTCATACAGACCAAACGGCTCAAGGCCTTTCCCGTGGTTCTGGTGGGATCCGAATATTGGGGAGGCATTATCGGCTGGATTAAGGAGGCTCTCCTGTCCAGAGGTTACATTTCTCCCGAGGATCTGGATATAGTAACCGTTATGGACGATCCCCAGGAGGTCGTAAGGTTTATCAAACGGATCGTTATTCCCTAGGGCAGGAGGTCAAAAAAGATGGGCCTTTTGAGCTGGCCTAAGCAACTTTTTTATAATCTCGGTAGCCGTGTAGCCATTTTTCTCGTCAGGAGGAGAATAAAGAAAGGGCGCACCCAGCCTCACGTTTGGCTCGTGCTGGCACGATTACACGAAGTCCGTCGGGAATACAATACCGCCGTGGAAGTGCTCAGAATGGGGTTGAAGGAGTTCCCGAACAACCCCATTCTGAACTCACACCTTAAGCGCCTGGAGAACCACTCCGGCTAGGTTGCGGTTCCACAGAGTTCAGTAGTTGAGCGGAACCCGTTCGTACCTTTCTTCTCTGACCTGCTGGCCGTACCCCGTTCTCACCCGCACCGTTGCGTAATCGGGACCGTAGTAAACGGGATCCGACTGAACCCATTCACCCGTAGTACGGTTGTAATAGGTTACGGTATCACGCCTGTAGGCCGCTTCACGGGCAGCTCTCTGGCTTATTTCGGCAAGGCCGTATCCGGTTACGGCTCCGAGAGCTCCACCTATGACGGCACCTCTCCAGCGATTGTTTTCATCGACGAGAGCTCCTATACCGGCCCCCACGGCCCCAAGCCATGCGGATGTCTCGTAATGTTGCTGGGTTGAAGGCCCCGGAACGCAAGCCGTAAGAGACGCAAAGGTCAGGAGCAGTGTCAGCACTATCACGACCGTTTTTTTCATGGACAAACCCTCCTCTTAACCGCACAATTGTGCCCTGAACTCCCTTTCCAGCTCTTCCAGCTTAATTGATTTTTCTTCCCATAACAATGTCAAACGATTGTTTTCGCTTTTGAGTTCCGAGTAACGTCTGTTCAGTTCCCCGATTTTTCCGGGGTCCCGGTAGGTCTCGGGCTCTGAGAGTAGCTTTTCAATTTGCTCCATTTCTTTTTGTATCTCTTCAATCCTCTCTTCTATGTGGGCTATTTCGTCCATAAGAGGTTTTTTCCGCCGATAGAGGGCATTTCGGAGTTCGGCTTCCAGCCTTTTGCGCTCGTCGGAGGACTTTTTCCTGCGTTCTCCGCCGGCTTTCCGGTCTTCTTTACGGTTTTCTTCGCCTGCCTGGCACAGACGGTTCTTCCATATTTCCTCGAAATCCCGGTAGTTTCCGGGGAAGGCTTCAACCTTGCCCTTATCAAAATACCACACCTGCGTTGCCAGGGCGTCTATGAATTTCCTGTCGTGACTGACGAAACAGACGGTACCCTCAAACTCCAGAAGGGCTTTTTCAAGGGTTTCTCGTGATGGTATGTCCAGGTGGTTTGTGGGTTCGTCGAGAAGGAGGAGGTTTGGTCGTTCGAAGATGAGTTTGCACAGGCATAACCTTGCCTTCTCACCACCGCTCAACACAACCGTCCTTTTATCGAGGTCGGTATCTCCAAACCCGAAAGCCCCGAGAATCTGCCTCACCTGAAAGTTCGTGAGGTCTCCTGACACCGAGAAAGCCTCTTCCAGAACGGTGAAATCCGGGTTAAGCATCTCCATGCGGTGTTGGGAAAAATATCCTATTTTTACTCTGGTGCCCAGGGCTATAGTGCCGCAATCTGGGGTGACTTCGCCTGCGATCATCTTGAGCAGAGTGCTTTTCCCCGTACCGTTGGCTCCTATAAAGGCAATTCTGTGGCCCCGCTCGACCAGAAGGTTCAAACCTTCATAAAGGGTGGTGTCGCCAAATCTCTTGGAGACATTTCTCAGTTCCACCACCACACGACCGGACCGCTCGGGCTGTGGGAAAAGGAAGTCTATGGGTTCAACGGAAGGTGGGAGTTCTATCAGCTCCATTTTTTCAAGCATCTTTATTCGGCTCTGGACCTGCCTGGCACGATCTTTCCTCACGCGGTTTCTCGCGATGAACTCCTCAATCTGCCTGATTCTCTCCTGCTGTTGTTTGTAGGCAGACCGCAGGTGCCTCAGCCGTTCTTCCCTTTGTTCTCTGTAGGAGTCGTAGTTTCCCTGGTATTCGTAAAAACTCCCGTTTTCCAGCTCCCAGATGCGGAATACGAGGCGGTTAAGGAATTCCCGATCGTGAGATACCATGACAAGAGAACCTTTAAAGCTCTTCAGGAACTCTTCAAGCCACATGATGGAAGGCCAATCGAGGTGGTTCGTGGGTTCGTCCAGAAGGAGTACGTCGGGTTCGGAAAGGAGAAGCCTGGCCAATTCGGCTCTCATGATCCAGCCCCCGCTCAGAGAACCGAGAGGTCTGTCCCACCATGCTTCAGGAAAGCCGAGCCCCGATAGGATCTTCTCGGCGCGGGCTTTCAGGTCGTATCCGGAAAGACTCTCCAGTTGCTCAAGAGCTCTCGCGTAGCGAAGGGCCAGTTTCTCGGTTTCCTCCCGGGTTGAGACTTCTTTCATGAGGTGCTCTAACTTGCTTATTTCCTCTTTCAGCAGTTCCAGGTCTCTGTTGACCTTCTGGACGTGGTCGATCAGTGACCCTTCTGCAGAAAGCGAGCATTCCTGAGGAAGATAGGCCACCCTGACGTTCTTCGGACGGGTTACGGTACCGCCGTCGGGTTCGATTTCCCCGGCAATGATCCGGAGAAGGGTTGTTTTACCGGCGCCGTTGGTTCCGACCAGACCTATTTTGTCCCCGGGACGGATTATGGAAGATACTCCGGAAAAGACCACATCATCTCCAAAGGTTCGGGAAACATTCTGCAGTGCTATCACGGATTGCCCTCTCCCAGGTAAAGTAGTTCCAGCTTGTTTCGCAGGTAATCACAGAAAGGCCGGATATCGATCCCCCTGCCGGTTATTTTTGCAATGAGCTCCCGAGGTGTGTGGCGTCTGCCTTTGGAGTATATGTTTTTGTCGAGCCATTCCAGAATTGTGAAAAACTTTCCGCGGCTGCACAGTTCTTCCAGAGGACCCAGGTCCTTTTCCATTGCTTCTTTTATTTGAGCTGCGTAAATGTTTCCGAGAAGGTAAACGGGAAAGTAACCGAAGAGCCCGGCGCTCCAGTGTACGTCCTGCAGTGCTCCTTCTTCCTCTTTTGATGGAGAAATCCCAAGGTGAGTCTTCATGAATTGAGCCCATGCTTCGGGAACTTCCCGGACGGACATTTCCCCGTTTATGAGTTTTCTCTCCAGCCGGAACCTCAAAATAATGTGCAGGCCGTAGGTTACCTCATCGGCTTCAACCCTTATAGGAGATGGTTTCACGACGTTCAGGGCCTTCCAGAATTTTTCCAGAGGCACATCTGCAAGGATGGGAAAGTGTTTCAGGAGGCGTGGATAGAAGAACTTCCAGAAACCCTTTGACCGCCCGATCTGGTTTTCCCAGAACCTTGCCTGTGCTTCGTGAAAGCCGAGGGAGGCATACATTCCGCAGGGAGTTCCCCAGTGCGATTCCTTCAGGCCCTGATCGTAAAGGGCATGGCCCGTCTCGTGGAGTATGGCAAAGAAGGCCGTGCGGAAGTCCCCGGTGTTGTAGCGGGTCGTAATTCGGACGTCTCCGGGGCCTATGTAGGCCGTAAAGGGATGGGCACTTACGTCAAGCCGACCCGCCTTGAAATCGTAACCTATACGCCCGGCAACAAATCGACCGAATTCCTCCTGGATCTTCAGGGGAAAGTACCTGAAAAGGAAGGAATCGTCTATGCTGTTCGGCTTTTTCATTGCCAGCCCAATAGATTCTTCGATGAAGGGCAGGAGGGAACAGGAGATTTCGTGGAATTCGCAGGCGGTCATGGAGGGCTCGAAAAGGTCTATCAGGGCGTCGTAGGGCTCCTTTTCGTAACCTGCCGCCTCGGCCTCTTCTCGTTTAAGCCTCACTATCTTTTCCAGGTAAGGTTCAAAGAGACCCCAGTTTGACCGGGCACGGGCCTTTTCCCAAACGGATTCAGCTTCCGAGGTGGTTTTTGCGAGTTCCTCCACCAGCTCCAGGGGGATCTTTGTTGCCCTCCTGTGCCATCGGCTCCATTCGCGCATGTTTGCGTATTCCGCACTATCCGGTTCGTGTGAGTCCGTGGAGGCAATTTCAAGCCATTCTCCAACTCTCGGGTCTCTCTGCTTTTCATGGTAAAGCCTGCTGAGGTAGGCTATCTGTTCCGAACGGTGCGAATGACCCTTCTCGGGTATGAAACATCTCTGATCCCAGGAGAGAAGCTCCATTGTGGACTCAATAAGGAAGAGCTCTCTGCTCCACTTTACCAATTTTTCGTAAGCTTCACGGGCATTCATGGTTTATTTCTGCCTTATCCTTCGTCTTTTGTTTGTCTCCTTTTTACGACACTGGCATAATACTTAAAAAGACCTCCAGAGAAATCATTTCATAAGGGGAGAGAAAGTGAAGCGCAAGGGGCTTATAGTGGTTTTTACCGGTGAAGGTAAAGGCAAAACCACGGCCGCGCTCGGTATGGCTTTGAGAGCGGCGGGTCATAATCTCGACGTGGGAATTTTTCAGTTCATAAAGGGGTCATGGCATTACGGGGAGATGGAGTCGATTAAGAGGCTCCCCGGCGTTGAAATGTACAGGCTTGGTGAGGGTTTTACCTGGAAGAAGGAGGACACGGGTCGTGATGCAGAGCTGGCCCGGGAAGGCTGGAAAAAGGCCAGAAAGGCGATAATGGACGGACGATACGACATGGTAATACTGGACGAGATTAACTATGTATTTCATCATGGTTTTCTGGATCCTGTCGAGGTTTGCGATGTGCTCAAGAATCGGCCTCCACAGCTTCACGTTGTGCTGACGGGCAACCATGCTCCTCAGGAGATAATAGACATAGCAGACCTGGTCACGGAAATGAGGATGATAAAGCATCACTATGTGGATCAGCAGATAAAGGCGCAGAGAGGGATCGAATTCTAGGAGGGTTGAGCTATGACGGTCTATCGGAAAAAAGAAGGCAGTGATGTGTGGCACTGGTGTACCAATTGCCCTGAGTACCCTACGGGGGAAAACGTCATCGAAAGGCATTCCAGGCCTGATTACGGCACACTGTGTTCCCTTTGTGAGGTGAAAGACAGGGCAGGGGACTGCAAGAAAGACAGCCTTTTTTCCGTGAGAAAATAACCCGATCAGAACTCGAAGCGGTCTCCGGGACGTGGGAGAAAGGCCTGGAAGGTCTTCGTTGAAGCCAGTCGTCGTTCGATTTGAAGCTCATGCCACCTTCTCACATCCCGCTGAAGATGGACGAGGGCAAGGTTTTTGACCCCTGCTTCTTCTGCTGTCGATAGAGCGCTATCTACGGTGCCGTGTCCCGGGACTGCGGGCTTCACGTCAAAGGCCTCATGAACCAGCAGGGTAGCTTCACGGGCCAGGGCAGTGGATTCGGAGGTGGGTCGGCCGTCGCCGCTGTAGCAGACGGTACCGTCGGGAGAGGTCACGGCCACACAGAGATTCCTTTTTGAGTGGTCTGTTTCTGCAAAGGCCCACCTGAGGCCGTTTAACTCAAGATCTTTTCCGGGCTCGCACTCAAGGAAGGACAGAGAAAAACGGAAACGGGACATAAAGCCCGGATAGGCGAGTTCTAAGGCTTCGGTGACCACCTCCTGAATGTTCCGTTGTCCCAGAACGATTAAGGGCTTTGTGCGCCCCATTTCCCACATTCTCAAAAGCAGGGCAGGCAATCCCATGAAGTGGTCACCGTGAAAGTGAGATATCCAGATAAGATCGAGGAATTCCGGATCCGGAAAGTACTTCCAGTAGAACATGGGAACGGAGAATCCACAATCGAATAGTATGTTGCGTTCCTCGTTACCGTAGGATCTGGCGGAAATCACAAAAGAAGTATTGGGAAAACGGTCGTCACAGGCTTCTCCCACACCGACAAACAGAACCTTCATATTCCTTCCTCCGTAACCTGGGGTTGTTACTCCAAAATACCCTAATCACCGTCCAATTCAATAATCATGTTTCTCTCGTATAGCCCGAAAGACCAAAAGGGCTTTGCAAATTTTTGAAAAAAAAGTAGAAAGTCTCCGTTGGGTAATACAAAAAATTGTTTTCGTAAACTTAAACCGGGAGGGCGTTATGAAAAGGGGGATTTTTTTGTTTTTGGTCTGTTTTTGCCTTGTTTTTTCTGGAGTAGTGGGGGCCTCTGAGGAAAAACCCAGGTACGGTGGGACCCTGGTTTTCGGGCGCGGTGGAGATAGTGTCGGTCTGGATCCGGCCTTTGAAACGGACGGTAATTCTTTTATGGTCTGCGATAACGTTTACGAGCAACTCGTAGCTTATGCCGATGAATCAACGGACATCATTCCCGGTCTCGCCGAGTCCTGGGAAATATCGGCTGATGGTCTAACCTACACCTTTCATCTCAGGAAGGGGGTAAAGTTTCACGACGGTACCGATTTTAATGCCGATGCGGTGGTGTTTTCTCTGGGCCGTCAGATGAAAGAGAAGAAGGTCAAATTTTACAAGACCCAGTGGGAGTTTCCGAAGGATCAGCCGCCTCCGGAGTACTGGCTGAGCATGAACATGGACGACATCATCGATTCCATAGAGGCCGTTGACGAATACACCGTTGTTTTTAAGTTGAAGAGGCCTGAAGCCCCGTTTCTTGCCAACCTGGGTATGGACTTTGCCTCCATTGTAAGTCCCTCGGCCGTTTTGAAGTACGGGCCTGATTTTAAAAGTCATCCCGTTGGAACGGGCCCCTTCAAGTTCGTCAAGTGGATCAAGGACGATCGGATTATCCTTGAAGCTAACGAGAATTACTGGGACGGCAGACCCTATCTGGACCGGGTTATCTTCAGGGTTATTCCCGACAATTCCGTCCGTTTTCTGGAGCTGAAGACGGGCAACATACACATCTGTCAGTTTCCTAATCCCGAGGACATCGCACTTGCCAAAAAGGATCCCAATCTCAAGCTCGTTTCACAGCCCGGCATGAACATAGGTTACATAAGCTTTAACCACACAAAGCCTCTATGGCAGGATAAGCGCATCCGCAAGGCCATTGCTTACGCAATAAACAGGAAAGCCATAGTTGACAATATTTACTACGGTCTCGGAACGGTGGCAAAAAATACCATACCTCCTATCATGTGGGGATATAACGACTGCATAATTGATTATCCCTATGATCCTGAGATGGCCAAGAAGCTTCTGGAGGAGGCAAAATTTTTCGAAAAGCTCAAGGAAGCAGGCCAGACCAAGATTACTCTCTGGAGTATGCCTGTGCCGAGGCCTTATAACCCGAACGGTATGAAAGTCGGTGAGGCCGTTCAGGCCGATCTTAAAAAGGTGGGCATTGACGTTGAGCTTGTGACCTTTGAATGGGGTACTTATCTGAAAAAACAACGAGAGCAGGATCCTTCGATGGATCTTTTCCAGTTGGGCTGGACCGGAGATAACGGAGACCCGGACAATTTTCTTTCCATCCTTCTGGATGGTTATGCCGATCCCAACGTGCGAACTCAGTGGAAGAATCTCGAGTATCATGAGATTATTACCCGTGCGCGTATGACCTTTGACAAAGAAGAAAGAATCAGGCTTTATAAGAGAGCTCAGGAAATAATTCACGAGGAGGTGCCGCTCATAAACGTGGCCCATTCTCTCGTGATATGGCCGATGCAGAAAAAAGTCATGAACTACAAGCTTCATCCGACGGGGAGTGTTTTCCTGAAGAGAGTCTGGCTTGCAGAATAAACCGGTGAACTCTGGCACCGTGGGAGAGGAACCATCGTACTCACGGTGCCATTTTTGTGATCCGGGAGGGTCGATGGAGAAATGCTCAGGTTTATCCTTAACAGACTGGTTTCTCTGGTTCTGACGGTGCTGGGTATTTCAGTACTGGTCTTCCTGATGATTCACATAACCCCGGGGGATCCCGCAGAAATGATGCTGGGAGAGAGGGCTTCAGAGCAGGCTCTTAAAGAGATGAGGGAGCGTCTGGGGCTGGATCAGCCCATCTACGTTCAGTACGGGCGCTTCCTGTCCAGACTTGTTCACGGTGACCTGGGGAGAGCACTGCGTACAAACGAAAAGGTGACCAAAGAAATTGCGGAGCGGTTTCCTGCAACGGTTGAACTTTCCGTAATGGCAATGATTTTTGCTATTTCCATTGGAATGACCGCCGGCATCATATCGGCAACCCGTCAGTATTCGATTTTTGATTACCTGAGCATGTTCTTTTCTCTCGTGGGAGTTTCAATGCCCATTTTCTGGCTGGGCCTCGTTCTTATAATCCTGTTCTCCCTGCAGCTTGGCTGGTTACCTCTATCGGGAAGGCTCAGCTATGACATACATCTGGAAACCATAACCAACTTTTACATCATAGACTCGATACTGACGAAGAACTGGGTAGCGTTGAAAGATGCCCTATGGCATCTGCTTTTACCGGCTTTCACCCTCAGTACAATACCCATGGCTATAATAGCCCGCATTACCCGCTCCAGCATGCTTGAGGTGCTCAGGCAGGATTACATAAGAACGGCCAGGGCCAAGGGGCTTTCGCTCTGGGTGATTTACTATAAGCATGCCCTTAGAAACGCTCTCATACCCATCGTCACGGTTATTGGGCTTCAGTTCGGAATACTTCTCGGAGGTGCCATTCTAACGGAAACGATTTTTGCCTGGCCGGGGATAGGTCTCTGGCTTCTGAACGCGGTTTATGCCAGGGATTTCAATGCCGTTCAGGGCGGCACCATGCTGATTGCAACCACCTTTGTGACAATAAATATGCTTGTCGACGTCCTTTATGCCTGGATAAATCCCAGAATAAGAGTTAGCTGAAGGAGTGGCAGGGAGGTAAGTTTTTACATGTCAGCGGTGGCAGATTCTTACGAACGGTCTCAGAGCCCTTTTGTGGAGTCTTTAACCCGTCTGAAAAAGAACAAAACTGCCCTGGCAGGTGCGGTGATTATTATTTCTTTCGTGCTGATGGCAATCTTTGCCCCTATGATTGCACCTCACGATCCCATCGAACAATCCCTTTACTCAAAGTTAAAGCCTCCTTTCTGGTACGATAACGGATCGCTGGATTATCCTCTTGGGACGGACGACTTCGGTCGGGACATCCTGAGCCGCATTATTTACGGTGCGAGAATTTCCATGGTGGTGGGTCTAGTTTCCGTATCCATTGCTCTCCTGTTCGGAACGGTTTTGGGAGCCGTGGCCGGGTACTACCGTGGAAGAATTGACAACGTGATAATGCGTTTTATGGATTTACTGCTGGCCTTTCCTTCCATTCTTCTTGCCATAGTAATTGTTGCTTTTGTAGGACCCAGCCTGAAGAATGCCATGATCGCCATAGGGATTGTCAGCATACCTCGCTACGCAAGGCTCGTCAGGGGCTCTGTTATGGAAGAGCACGCAAAGGACTACGTGCAGTCTGCCCGTGCTCTTGGCGCAACGGATGCCCGTCTTCTGTTCATTCATATTCTGCCCAACTGTCTTGCGCCTATAATCGTTCAGACCACTCTGGGGTTTGGATCTGCAATTCTGGAGGCCGCAGCACTGAGCTTTCTGGGGCTGGGCGCTCAACCACCGACGCCTGAATGGGGGGCCATGCTGGCCAACGGCAGAGCTCTCATCCTGCGAGCATGGTGGGCGGTGACGTTTCCGGGGTTCATGATATTGCTTGCGGTACTCGGGTTTAACTTGCTCGGCGACGGCCTAAGAGACGCTCTGGATCCTCGGTTGAGGGAGTAGACGGAATGAGGGAACAGAACGGTATTGTACTCCGGGTGGATGACCTACACACTTACTTTTTCACCGAAAGGGGCGTGGCCAAAGCGGTCAGCGGGGTTTCTTTTGAAGTAAAATCGGGTGAGATGCTTGCCCTTGTGGGTGAGTCGGGTTGTGGAAAAAGCGTGACGGCTCTGTCCATAATGCGCCTGATTCCGGATCCTCCTGGTAAGATAGTCGGCGGCAGGATAATCTTTGAAGGCAGGGACCTCACCAGGTTGCCCGAAAAGGAGATGCGCTCCATCAGAGGCAACAAGATCAGCATGGTTTTTCAGGAACCGATGACTGCCTTAAATCCCGTTTTCCCTGTAGGTGATCAGGTAGCCGAAGTGCTGTTGTGTCATGGTAAGGCCACGAAAAGGGATGTTAAGGACAGGGTCATCGACTTGTTCAGACAGGTGGGCATACCGGCTCCGGAGAGGAGGATTCGGGATTACCCGCACCAGATGAGCGGCGGTATGAGGCAGAGGGTTGTAATAGCCATGGCGCTGGCATGCCGTCCGAGCCTGATTCTGGCCGACGAGCCCACGACGGCACTGGACGTTACCATTCAGGCCCAGATACTGGAACTCATGAAGGAACTACAGCAAAAGACCGGCACGGCCTTTGTTCTGATAACCCACGATCTGGGGGTTGTTGCCGAGATGGCCGAACGGGTAATCGTGATGTATGCAGGAAGAATTGTGGAAGTTTCGGATGTGGTGAGTCTGTTCAGAAATCCCCTGCATCCTTACACTCAGGGGCTTATGGAGTCGGTTCCCGGATGGGCAGAGGGGAAAGAAAAACAGAGGCTTAAAACCATCCCGGGGATCGTTCCGAGCTTACTTCGACTTCCGGAGGGATGCGTTTTCAACGACAGATGTAGCCGAAGCTTTGACAGGTGCAAGCTTGAAGAGCCCGACCTTGTAGAAATCGAAGATAAAAGGCTTGTGAGGTGTTGGCTCTATGAATAGTGGTAACTCCTTCATTGTGGAGCTTTCCTCGTTGAAGAAGTATTATCCCGTCACGGGAGGAGTCTTTCGAAAAACCGTAGGTTTTGTCAGGGCCGTGGACGGTGTTGACCTTGCAATAAAAAGGGGGGAAGCCCTGGGACTCGTTGGTGAAAGCGGCTGTGGAAAATCAACCCTGGGCAGGCTGGTTCTCAGGCTTGAAAGACCGACAGAAGGACGGGTTAAGTTTGACGGCACCGACATTCTGTCGCTATCCAGAAAAGAAATGAAACCCTATCGTCGGAGAATGCAGATAATATTTCAGGATCCTTACTCGTCGCTCAATCCTCGCCAGACCGTGGGTAGAATTATAGGAGAGGGCCTGACCATTCACAACATAGGTTCGAAGTCGGAGCGGGAAGAGAAAGTCCGTGCCATGATGGAAGTTGTGGGACTGAGGCCCGAGCACATAAATAGATACCCTCACGAGTTCAGCGGTGGACAGCGGCAGAGAATATGCATAGCCAGAGCACTTATACTGGAACCGGAGTTCGTGATATGCGACGAACCCGTATCCGCTCTGGACGTATCAATTCAGGCCCAGGTAATAAATCTTCTTCTTGATCTTCAGGAGCGGTATAACCTTACCTACCTCTTCATAAGTCACGACCTGTCGATAGTCAAACACGTGTGCGACAGGGTTGCCGTTATGTACCTTGGTAAGATAGTCGAGCTGGCAGAAAGAAAATCCATCTTCAATTCGCCACTCCATCCCTACACGAGGGCCCTGCTGGAAGCCGTTCCGAGACCTGATCCGGAGCGTCAGTTGCAAAGACCCAATTTAAAAGGAGACCTGCCCAGTCCTCTAAATCCACCATCAGGGTGCTCCTTCCATCCCAGGTGTCCTGACGCACTGGAGGAGTGTTCACGGCATTTGCCGGAAATAAAGGAAGTAAAGCCGGGTCATCTGGTCCGGTGCCTGTTATATTAATGTTGAGAAATTTCTGAAAAATCAGGGAGACCCTGTTATGAGCACAGCTCAGGAGTTCAGTATTCTTGAAGAGTTAAGATGGTTCATGAAAAACAGAGTGGTTTTTACCGCAGCAGAACTGAATATCTTCGACATCATCGAAGCCGGTGAAGCCCGGGATGCGGAGGCCCTGGCACGTCTCAAAGGCGTAAACAGTCGAGGACTAACCCGGCTTCTGGATTGCCTGGTCGGCCTTGGGTACCTTGAAAAGAAGGATGGTGAATATTCCGTTACCGAAAAGGGATCTTATTTGACATCGAAGCACCCCCGCACGATACTTCCCATGGTTCTCCATAATGCTCACCTGTGGAAAAACTGGACTCATCTCACGGACACGGTTACTCTGGGAAGCAATCCCCGACGGATTCCGGTTATGGCAGATGAGTTTTCCCGTAACGCCTTTATACGGGCCATGCACGTGATTGCAAGATCGCTTGCCGAGGACGTGGTCGGCTCCTACGATGCTTCAGATCGGAGCGTTTTACTCGACATAGGCGCAGGCCCGGGAACTTATACTATTGCTTTCCTCAGGAAGTATCCTCACATGAGGGCTATCGTATTCGATCTCCCCGAGGTTATACCCCTGTCTCGTGAATACATAGCCTCTGAGAAGCTGGAGGATAGGGTATCCTTTGTGGCAGGTGATTTTTATCATGATCTTCTTCCCGAAGGATCGGACCTTGCCCTGCTTTCGGCCATCATTCACCAGAACAGCCCGGAAGAAAACCTGGCACTGTATCGATCCGTAAACCGGGCTCTTAAACCCGGAGGTAAGCTGCTGATACGGGATCACATTATGAGCGACGATAGAGTGTGGCCCCCGGACGGGGCGCTTTTTGCGATAAACATGCTGGTCAGCACACCCGGAGGCGACACCTACACGTTTTCGGAGGTCGAAAAAACGCTAAAGGCTGCCGGTTTCAGGGACGTTCGCCTGGTAAGAAAGGGCCCGAAAATGGACTGTCTGGTCGAAGCAGTAAAGGCATAATCGCTAAGAGTGCCTCCACCTGTTGGTCCGGTCTCTTAATTGGCGTCCTTCCCCGGGATAGACGATTCTGTCGGAGGCTGGTGTGGGAGAAAGAACCGGCGGAACCTTGTCGGGCTTCGGATCTGGCCCTTCCATGGCAACTTCGGATGGTTGACTGTCCAGCATCATGGGTGTTTTCCGGATGTCCACTTCGGGATTAAGCCAGCTGAATTCTATGGCTACTCCGTTGGGATCAAAGGAGTAAAGAGAAAGAATAAATCCGTGATCGATTACTTCCGAGGTCCAGAAACCCGCCGCATCGAGCTTGTCCTTTATTACCCATAGATCGTCTCTGTGTGTAACGCCTATGGAAACGTGATCAAAGGCTACAGGCCCTTTAACGGGATACCCGTGATCCTTCTCTTCCACCTTCTCCACTCCGGGCCATTCAAAAAAGGCAATGAGGTCCGTTTCGGAGATTTCGAAAAAGTAGTGCCGGTATCCCGGCTTACCGAGACCGAGCACGAGTCTCATGCCCAGAAGATCCCGCCAAAATCGTATCGTTTCGTCCATGTTGTGTGTTACCAGAGCCAGGTGGTTTATGCCGTTGTATTTTACCATCTCAGTTCCCTATCCCCCGGTGACTTATTTTCGTGCTGCCGAATCGGCCCTTTCGTCGATGAAAAGGCGAATTCTGCCCTTTTCGTCCCTTACGAGAGAGCGCAATTCTACGAGCTTTATACGAGGAGTTATGCCGATAAAATTTGCAACCTTATGCCTCATAACATCTACCAGAGTTCGCTGCTCTTTCATCTTATCGTAAAAAAGAGACTCCGTGATGGCCACGCGAATTTCCAGCTGATCTTCGTGTCCTTCTCTGGTGGCAACGAGCTGATAAGGGGGCCTTTCTCCTTTTATCCTCTCAAGAATGTCTCCGATTCTTTCCGGTACGATGTTGATGCCCTTTATTATGACGACATTATCCGCCCGTCCTTCAATACGACTTATCTTTCTGAAGGTCCTGCCGCAGGGACAGGGTTCCTCGATTATCCTGCACAGATCCCCCGTCCGGTAACGGATAACCGGGAAGGCTTCTTTTGTTATGGTGGTGAGGACGAGTTCACCCGTGTGGCCCGGCGGAAGAGTTTCTCCCGTTGTGGGATCCACGATTTCCGCGATGAAGTGATCTTCCTGGATATGCATTCCCGTCCTTTCCAGGCACTCTCCTGCAACCCCAGGTCCCATTACTTCACTGATTCCGTAATTGTCGGTGGCGGTGGCAAAAAGCCGCTCCTCAATTTCACGACGCATTCCCTCGGTCCAGGGCTCCCCGGCGCAGACCACGTACTTCAGAGACAGGGTCTTGGGATCCACGCCAAGTTCTTCCATTCTGTCGGCAATTATCAGAGCGTAGGAAGGAGTTGAGACCAGGACGGTCGTTCTGAAATCCTTCATTATCTTTATCTGTCGTTCCGTCCTTCCCGTTGATGTGGGCAGGACCGATGCACCGATGAGCTCTGCTCCGTAGTGAATTCCCAGACCGCCGGTGAGCAATCCGTAACCAAAGGTCACCTGGATAACATCGTCGGCGGTAACACCCGCTGCAACAAGAATTCGGGCTACCAGGTTACTCCAGGTTTTGAGGTCGTTTTTCGTGTAACCCACAACCCGCGGATTTACCATAGTCCCCGATGAAGTATGAATTCTTACCACTTCTCTCAAAGGTACGGCGAACATTTCGTAAGGGTAGCTGTCGCTCACGTCAGAGCTCGTCGTAAATGGGAGCTTTTTCAGGTCTTCCAGATCGGTCAGGTCGTCTTCCGGCACAAAACCGATTTCTTTAAAGCGTTTGCGGTAAAAGGACACGTTTTTGAAAACCCGGTTCAGCGTGGCCTGAAGTCGCTCAAGCTGTAACTGCCGCAGGCGTTCTCTGTCCATGCATTCGTATTCGGGATCCCATATGTGCGGATTACCGCCTTCTCTCACGGCCTAAGCCTCCCAGATTCTCGGAGTTCCTCTGCCCAGATAGGCCCTTTGGACCTCGCTGTGCTCCAGCAGGGCCTTCCCGGTTCCTTCGAGTACCACCTTTCCCGTTTCCAGTACGTACCCACGATCGGCAATCTTCAACGCCGCCCTGGCATTTTGTTCTATAAGCAGTATGGTTTTCCCTTCAGCACGGAGCTCCTGAATGATCGTGAAGACCTCTTTTACGACGAGCGGAGCAAGACCCATGGAGGGCTCGTCGAGTATAACGAGCTTTGGTTTACTCATAAGAGCACGGGCTATGGCGAGCATCTGCTGTTCTCCTCCGCTGAGCGTACCGGCCAGCTGATTGCGCCTTTTCCTTAAAATCGGAAACCGTTCGAACATTTCTTCTTTCATCTTTTGCACATATTCCCGATCTTTCCTGTAGAGAAAGGCTCCCATTTCCAGATTAACTTCCACGGGAAGAGAAGCAAAGATCTGGCGACCTTCGGGTACGACGGCAATTCCCAGCTCCACGATCTTTTCCACAGGAAGAATGTGGATTGGGCGGTTGTCGAAGAATATCTCCCCTCTGGAGGGTCTCAAAAATCCGCATATGGTTTTCACGAGGGTACTCTTTCCGGCCCCGTTGGCTCCCACGAGTGTTACGATCTCACCCTTTAAAACATGCAAAGACACGCCCTTAAGGGCATGAATCGACTCGTAGTAGGAGTGAACGCTTTTGACGGTAAGCATGGCTAACAGGCTTCGGTGGTTCCGAGATAAACTTCTATCACCTTCTCATCGTTTTTCACTTCAGAAGGCGTGCCTTCCGCAAGTACGTGACCGAAATGAAGCACGAGTATTCGGTCGCTGTATTCCATTACCAGGTTCATATCGTGTTCCACTATCATAACCGTTATCCCCAGATTTTTTATTCTTTTTATCAACTCACCCAGTTCTTCCGTTTCGGCGGCGTTTAATCCTCCTGCAGGCTCGTCAAGGAGAAGCAGTGTGGGTTCGGTGGCCAGGGCACGGGCTATCTCCAGTATTTTCTGCTTCCCCAGAGGAAGCGATCCCGCAGGTTTCCGTGCTTCCGGCTCAAGCCCCACGAATTTCAAAAATTCATAGGCCCTGTCTCTAATATCGCGCTCTTCCCTTCTCATAAAAGGCAGTCTGAAACCACAGGCCATAAACCCCGAATGGCTTTTCACATGCCGTCCCACCATGACATTTTCAAGAACCGTCATGTTTTTGAAAAGTGCTACATGCTGAAAGGTGCGCGATATTCCCAGGCTGGCAATGCGATGAGCCGGGAGATTGTCTATTCTGGTATCTCGAAAAAAGATTCTTCCAGATGTCACAGGGATAAGGCCGCTTATGCAGTTGAAAAGAGTCGTCTTTCCCGCGCCGTTGGGGCCGATTACGGCCTGAATGATTCCTTCAGGTACACGGTAGGATACCTCTGTCAGGGCCTGAAGGCCTCCGAAATTACGGGATACTCCTTCCAGCTTTAGAATCGTGGACTGCTCCTGTTGCCTCTTAATCATGTTCTCCTGCGAACCAGCTTGCTCAACGCCGGAACTATGCCTTCCGGTACAAAAAGCGTTATCGTCAGAAGTATTGCTCCGTAAATGATCATCTCCCACTCGGCAAAGACATGGAGCCATTCATTGCTGAGAAAGGTCAGCAGAACCGTTCCGAAAAGGGCACCCCACAGATTGTTCATCCCGCCCACCATTACCATGAGCACAAACCTTATGGACCACAGAAGATCAAACGAGCTGGGGCTGATAAATTCCACGTAGTGAGCGTAAAGGCTTCCGGCAAGAGATGCAAGCACCGCGCTGAGAACAAAGACCTGTACTTTGTATCTGGACACGGAGATTCCCATAGCCCCCGCGGCCTTTTCGTCTGCATGGATGGCAAGGAAAGCCCGGCCGATTCGTGAATGTGCCAGGTTATGTGAAAAGACGATCACGGCCGTAACGAGACCCCAGACGAGAAAGTACCATTCCAGAGGTGAGTCCACGCGCCACGTAGCGATTTTTAACGTATCTATCCCCACGAGCCCTGAGGGTCCCCCGGTAAGCTCCACTTCTTCGTTGAAAACGATGTGGACGATGACCCCAAACCCGAGTGTAGCCATTGCAAGGTAGTGGCCTTTCAGCTTCAACGAGGGAAGGCCCACAATAAAGGCAACGGCGCCGGTAAGAGCCATTCCTGCAATCAGGGCCGCCATCGAAGGCCACGAATAAAGGGTTGTCAGTACCCCTGTGGAATAAGCCCCTATTCCCATAAAGGCTGCCTGGGCCAGAGAGATCTGTCCTGAATAGCCCATGAGAAGTGAAAGTCCCAGAGTCACCAGAGCGAATATCCCGGCAAATATCATTACGTCTATGTAGTGGCTTATGGGCTGAATACCTTGAAAGAGAAAAGGAAGAATTATTACGGCGACGAGATATATTCCGAATTTCACTTCCGAACGGGAATAATCCATCTTATACTACCCTTTGAATTAAAACCTTTTTACCCCGGCAGCCTCGGTACTCCCGAAAAGCCCCTGAGGCCTTACGAAGAGAACAAGAAGCAGTACCACAAGGGCTACGGCGTCCTTATATCCCGAGGACAGATAGCCCGCACAGAAGGACTCACCAACGCCCAGAATAAGACCCGCAATAAGGGCACCCCAGAAATTGCCCAGTCCCCCCAGAACTGCGGCTCCAAAGCCCTTGAGCCCCAGCAACGCCCCCCGGTCGTACTCCATAAGAGAAAGAGGAGTGACGATAACCCCTCCTGCCGCCCCTATTACAGCGCTGAGCACAAAAGAAAGCAGAATCATCTTTTTAACCGGAATGCCCATCATTCTTGCTGCGTCGGGATTATCGGCACAGGCACACATGGCCTTGCCGTAATAGGACCTGTGAAAGAAGAGCGAAAGGGCAGCCACAATCAGGGCCCCAATACCCATGATCCACAGGGACTGTTTCTGCAGGGCAGCCCCGCCAATGATGATGGGAGGACCTGGAGTGAAAGGAGGAAGTCCATAGGGATCTTTTCCCCATGCCAGCATGGCCCCACCCTTCAGAATAATCGAGAAGGCTATGGTGACTATTATCAGCGAAAGGACCGAGACATTGCGGGCCTGGCGGATTATAAAGCGGTCGAAGCAGAAACCGATAAACCCCACCGTTACAACGGCTCCGACAAAGGCCAACCACAGGGGTAAGTGGAGGGTTTCGCAGTAAAAGACTGCGAAAAGCCCTCCCAGCATCACGAATTCGCCCTGAGCAAAGTTTATTATTTCCGTAACGTTGTAGATGATGTTGTAGCCGATGGCAACGAGTGCGTAGATCGCTCCGATGGTCACACCTGCAAAAAGGTACTGAAGCCAGTCCATGAAACTGCTTCCGCCGTGTCTCCTTCAGGTAACTATTCCGCCAATACCCACTCCTGATCGCGGACGACTACCATTACCAGATCTTTCTTGCTCAGTCCATTGTGATCCTCTGGGGAAAAATTGAAAACGCCGCTTTGCCCCACAAATCCGGTAAGATTTTCGAGGTAGTCTCTTATCTTTGCCCTATCAGGCCCGACGGCCTTAAGAGCAGAAATGGCAAGCTGGATGGCATCCCAGGCATGGCCGCCGAAAGAAGAAACCGGCTCGTTGTACCTTCTACGGTATTCGTTCCAGTAATCCATAATAACCTGCTTCTGGGGATGAGAATCGGGAAGCAGATCGCCCACAACGACGGCAGAAATGGGGAAGAAAACACCGTTGGCGGCATCACCCAGGAGTTCCAGGTTTTTTCTGCTTCCGAATCCATGGCTTTGATAAAGAGGAATTGAAGTCATACCCAGATCTCTCCAGGTCTTTACGGCAAGGATCTGAGTGGGGCCTATGGACCAGTTAACAATGGCATCAGGCTCAAGAGACCTGACTTTGGTGAATTGAGCCGTGAGATCCGTATCCTTGGGACCGTATCTTTCATCGGCAACGATCTCAAGCCCATACTGCTCTGCATATCGAAGCAACTCTTCCCGCCCGCTTGCTCCAAAGCCCGTTGACACCGAAAGAATTGCGATCTTCTTGTAGCCCTTGCTTTTCATGTGTTCGTAAATTCGTTCCACAGCATGACTGTCCGATGGAGCCGTCTTGAAAATCCAGCGCCGCTCTTCAACAGGGGTAACAATTTTGTAGCTTGCCGCACAGGAAATAAGAGGAACCTGCTCCTTTTCCGCAATGGGCGCAACGGCAAGGCTCTCACCGCTTCTGGTCGGGCCTATAATTACGGAAACACCGTCTTTCTTGATTAACCGCTTTACCGCAAGCGTCGCTTTGGTTGCATCGCTTTCGTCATCGTAGACTATGAGTTCAACCCTGTGGCCGTTTATACCACCCGACGCATTGATTTGATCAACAACCATTTCAGCAGTCTTCTTCTCAGGCTCTCCCAGAAAGGACGCAACCCCGGTCACCGAGAAGACGGCACCGATTTTGTAAGCCTCTTCTGCACAAAGCCCAATCGGTAGCCGACAATAGAAAAGAAAAAGGGTTACAACAATTCCTACAAAAACACTTGCCACCAGAGATTTTCTGTTGTACTTCTCCGCTCGCATGGTGCACCTCCTTGTTAATAAAGTTTCACAAAACGAAAAGCCGTGGGTTTTTAGCCCACGGCTTTTACGATTTAACTTCGGCCGCGGGCAGCCCTTACGGGGTCTGCCCGACAGCCGCCTTCGGGCAGACCCCTAACTAAAAAAGTAAAAGCAAAAACCGGAAAAAGGAGTTTTCATGATGTGAACGCTCCCTTTTGTGACTCCACGCAGACAGTTGATCATATAGCGAAAGCCTCGTATAAGAATCAAGAGAAAATCCACTCCTGTCGCAATTTTGCATCTTCTGTTACGGTATGCGGCCCTTGTGCACAAAAGTAAGAGCCGAAAAGTTTACGGGTTGTCTTCTCGGGCTCGCCCTTGGAGATGCCCTTGGTGCGCCTTTTGAAGGTAGATACACGGTAAGAGGCGGCGAGATCGAGAAGATTGCCAGCAGTCTTGAGCTTTTGCGTTATACCGATGATACCCACATGGCGATAGGGGTAGCCGAGTCTCTAATCGCATGCCGGGGCCTGGACGGCGAACACATGGCAAAAACCTTTGTACGAAACTTTCGGAAGGAGCCCTGGCGAGGCTACGGTCCCGGACCCCCGGAGGTCTTCCGGAGAATAGAATCCGGAATACCCTGGTATTCGGCCGCCGAGGAGGTCTTTCCCGGAGGATCCTACGGCAACGGCGCGGCAATGCGCATCGCCCCGGTGGGCTTGTTTTACCACAGGAACCCTGAAAAAATAAGAGAAGCCGCCTATCTCTGTAGCCGCATCACCCATACGCACCCCCTTGCGAAAGACGGTGCCGTCGTAATTGCTGCAGCCGTAGCCTTTGCCGTAGTTTACGGATCGGAGGGGCGGAGGAGCGATCTTTTAGATTATCTGAGCGCCTTCTCGCTTCCGGAAGTATATCGAAGCAAGCTGGGGAAAATCCCCGAACTTGCACTGAGGGGGGACAGGCGGGAGGTGGTTCGGGAACTGGGCAATGGAGTAGAAGCCTTTAATTCTGTGCCCACGGCAGTATATTGCTTTTTGACTGGAGACTCTTTTGAAAAGACCGTAACCGGGGCAATAAGCCTCGGAGGGGATTGCGATACCATTGCTGCCATGGCGGGGGCCATTGCAGGGGCCTGGTGGGGCATAGAGGCAATTCCCTCGAGATGGCTGGAAAAACTGGAGAACGCAGAATACATTAAATCGCTGGCTCGGAAAATCTACAAACTGACCGTGGATTAGGCGGGATTTTTATTAGTATTTTCGTCGGAAAAATATGGAGTATAATGTTAAAGATAACTTCTTCTAAGGAGTACGAAGTCGGTCATGAAAAGAATAGCTCTTTTATGCTTTTTCGTCCTGATCCTGTCGCCTCTTTTTGACGGCGCAGTAGCACTGGAAAGAGCCGATGAAGAAAAACTGGGGCGGGAAATAGTTCAAAAGGTTGAAGAGCGCTATGGCTTTTTTACCGATCCCGATGTGGTCATGTATGTGAGGCGTGTTGGAGATAGAATCGTTTCGGCAATCGATGATCCCTCCTACAGGTATCAATTCTATGTGGTCAACCAGGAGGTACCCAATGCCTTCACGATACCCGGTGGACATGTGTTCATAAACAAGGGGTTGATAAAAATTCTCGACGGCGAAGGAGAGCTTGCATCCATACTGGCTCATGAGATCGCCCATGCCCAGGCTCGCCACATCCACCGCCAGCTGGAACTCCAGAAGGCCGTGGCCGTAACGACTCTTGCGGCGGGTATAGTGAGTGCTCTCCTGGGAAGTGATCCCAGCTTATCTCAGGCCGTTGCTATTGGGGGAGCTGCCGGATCTGAGACCCTGGCATTGGCCTACAGTCGTGACCACGAAAGGGAAGCGGACCAGATCGGTACCAGATATCTGATAAAGGCCGGCTACGGCCCCGAGGATGCCGTCAGAGCCTTAAAGAGGCTGGCGGATCGAACGTGGGGAGGGAATCCCGGCGTTCCGGATTATCTCAAAACCCATCCCGGCGTGTTTGAGCGTATAGACCGATTAAGCTTGATGACAGCCGATTATGGCCCGGGAACGCAGAGCCCGGAAAAAGGGGACACCGAGTTTTATTTCGTAAAAGCCCTGGTATATGCCCGATCGGGGGATTTAACCGGCCTGGAGTCCCTGATAAACCGATGGGAGAAGCAAGGTATAGACAACTGTATTATTGAATTCGCCAGGGCACTTTACTTTAACGGCCGGAGTGACTACTCGGCGGCAGTTGAGAAGGCAACGAGGGCTCGAGATCTGTGCGGGCTTAACAGTTATACGGCGGCAGTACTCGCCGATTCCTATTTCAAGATGGGGAAGTCTTCGGAGGCCGAAAAGGTCCTGATGAGGGCAGTTCTCGCAGACGGTGCCGATCCCGGACTGCATTATCGCCTGGCGATCGTATCCCAGGAGCGTGGCGATTATTCCGAAGCTCTGAAACACCTGAAGGCAATCTCTCCGGAGGACAGGCTTTTCTTCAGAGACTATGACTACCGGCTCGGAACAGTGCTGGGGGTGCTGGGGCGCCTCGGCGAGGCTCATGAAGCACTGGGAGACTATTATAAAAGGGAAGGCGACTTCAGGCTCGCAAAATTTCATTACCGGAAAGCCGTGGAACATACTGCCGACCCGGTAAAAAAGAAGGAGATCATGAAAAAGATGGGTTCGGGAAGGGTCGAAGACCCTTCCAGACCGTAGGTGTGAGCCCTGCTTTTACTAATCCAGGGGCAGGGGCAACCCGCCGGTTTCTTTCTGGTATGCGTGGGCCATCCTGAGAAGCAAATCCTCCCTGAAGTAGGGCGCCAGCAGCTGGAATGCTATGGGAAGCCCTCCGGAACTCATAGAGCAGGGGACCGAAATACCCGGAATTCCCGCAAGGCTTGCCGGCAGGGTGAATACATCGGTAAGGTACATTGCCAGCGGGTTATCGACCTTTTCGCCGATGCGGAAA
The DNA here is from genome assembly GCF_900114975.1 of Thermodesulforhabdus norvegica. Classification (NCBI taxonomy): domain Bacteria; kingdom Pseudomonadati; phylum Thermodesulfobacteriota; class Syntrophobacteria; order Syntrophobacterales; family Thermodesulforhabdaceae; genus Thermodesulforhabdus; species Thermodesulforhabdus norvegica. The sequence continues at coordinate 26,407 of NZ_FOUU01000011.1, read as the reverse complement.
GGAAGGGTGGGGCTTACGGGCGTAAAGAGCACATCACACTGCTCAAAGGCCTTTAAGAAGTCCTGCTGTATAAGGCGCCTTACCTGGGAAGCTTTTCCGTAGTAGGCTTCATAATACCCGGCCGATAGAACATAAGTCCCGAGCATTATGCGACGTTTTACTTCCTTTCCGAAGCCAACAGCCCTTGTCTTAAGATACATCTCCATGAGGTCGGGAAAATCCGTCTGAGCTCGGAAACCGTACTTTACGCCGTCGTATCTGGCCAGATTGGAGCTCGCTTCTGCCGGGGCGATTATGTAATAAGCCGCAACGCCGTAGTCGGTATGAGGTAGAGAAACATCTACGAACTCCGCTCCCAGCTTTTTCAAAACATCCATGGCCTTTTCAATGGCACCGGAAATTTCGCCGTTAATTTCGTATGAAAAATACTCCCTGGGAATGCCAACACGGCAGGGGAAGGGGGACTGTTCCAGAAGATCGACATAGGAATGAACGGGTTCGGGCACAGATGTGCTGTCCAGCGGGTCGTGTCCCGCAATAATTTGCAACATTAAAGCGGCGTCTTTTGCCGTGCGCGTTATCGGACCGGCCTGGTCGAAGGAAGATGCAAACTCTATTAAACCGTAGCGGGATACCCTTCCGTAGGTGGGCTTCAGACCCACAACCCCGCAAAAGGCGGCCGGAAGACGGATTGATCCTCCCGTATCGGTCCCCAGGGCTGCGGGAACCATACCTGATGCAACGGCTACGGCAGACCCTCCGCTCGACCCCCCGGGTACCCGATCGGTGTCCCAGGGATTGCGTGAAGGCCCGTAAGCCGAATGCTCCGTGCTTGACCCCATGGCAAACTCGTCCATGTTCGTCTTTCCGACGATCACGGCGCCGGCTTCCCTGAGCCGGGAAACACAGGTAGCATTGAAGGGCGGGCAAAAGTTTTCGAGTATTTTACTTCCACAGGTTGTGCGCACCTTTTGAGTACACAGGCAATCCTTTACGGCCACCGGAACTCCGCCTAAAGGGAGCTTCTTCAAAAGCTCTGGATTCTTATCCAGTTTCTCGGCTTCTTCTATGGAGGATTCTTCCAGGACGGTTATAAAGGCGTTGAGAAGACCGTTCATTTCCCTTATCCGCTCGAGACTGGCCTTAACGACCTCCGTTGCCGTCACCTCACCCTTCAGGATGTGTCGTCTGAGCTCGTGAATATCCCACCTTAAAACACTGCCACTACCTCGACTCATAGTACGACTCCTCGACTCAGATTACCCGCGATACTATGAAGAACACGCCGTCGGTCCTCGGCGCATTGGCCAGGGCATCTTCTCGCTTCAGGGGATTACCGTATTCGTCTTCACGATAAACGTTCGAACGCTCCAGAGGATGATGAAGTGGCTCAACTCCTTCCGTTGAGATCTCATTAAGCTTTTCCACGTAGTCCAGTATTGTACCGAGTTCACTCACCATTGAACCTTCTTCGTCCTTATCGAGAGAGATCCTGGCAAGCCTGGCGATGTTTCTCACCTCTTCTACGGTAATTTTTGCTCTATCCATCTTGCAATCTCCGGTTTCTTCTCATCTTCGAACAACTCCACTTGCATCGATCCGTGGAAGAAATGGAGCACCTTTTCTATACCTCTTACGGGCAACTTGCACAATAGCTCATGAGTAATTTCATGAACCCGGGATTCCTCCTGTATTCTCTCCTGCTCTGAGGCATAAAAGCTCTGAAGAAATCTCGCAAACCTGACAACATGAATCAGTTCGTGAGTTACCACGTAGATGAGAAAGGGAAAAAGTTCCAGTTCCGGTTCAGACTGAATCGTTCTCAGTATCACGTGGTCCTGAATGCATATCTTGTAATATTCTCCCCATTCTCTAACCCTGGTTCGAAGAGAGGGGGGTTGTGCGTATCTGAGAATCTGGGCGTAGGCCAGGTCGGTAATCTCTTCAGGAGACAGGTCTCTAAGGCTTTTTATATCATAGCGATAGCGCTTCCACTGAGCCGTGGATATTTTAAAGCGATCACCTACGACGTCCTCGGATATTTCCACGGCAAGCTCAAGCATCTTTATCTCCTCAGGGTTGAAAGGACGCTCGGGTAGTGAGACCATTGTTCCTGCCGTTTTGATTATGCCGGTTGAGTTGTTTTGTCACTCCGGTTAAATCGTCTAAAATTATCAGGAAGTATCGGGAACTGGCAACTTGAGACCACGGAAAGTTTTATGCAAAGCCTTAATCATAGATTGGTTTCCGTAGCCTTTCTTGCCTTCGCAAACGGGACTCTGCCGGAGCTTTCCTATGCATTCTTCATGGCGAGCATTCCGGATCAGATAGAGCGGATAGGGAGAAAGAAGGTTTTAAGGCACCGGGGATGGAGCCATGATCTTGCCCTGTGGGCTTTTCTTCTCGCATTATTTACATGGCCCGGTCTGGTTCCACCCTTGCTCTTTGCACTCAAAGGCGAAGGACTTCTCAGGTTCCGCACATGGGTGCTTATCTATCCCGGGTTTATCCATGTCATCATGGACGCACTGACACCAAAGGGCATCCCTGTGCTCGGCAAATTCCGACTTCGCATTCCGCTCTTCAGCTACGGAAAGTGGAAGGAATACATTTTCTCATGGGTGTGCCTGGGGGCTTCAATGATGGTTCACGCATCGACGATAGTGAAATCGTTAACTCTGCTGCTGAAGCGTATCTTTATTTTGTAGCGAAGTAGCAAACATAAAGCGCCGTACAGGGCTTCGTCGATGAGATCGAAAATTTCCTTGCACAGCCCACCGTGATTCATCTTCGAGCCGAACAGGTAAGAACGGAGGTCGTCAATCCTGGGATCGACGCTTCCCAGTTTGGGAAGTACCCGCTCCTGGGAAAGAAACCTTTCGTAGATCAGCAACCTCCGGGCTTTTGTTGAAAATTCGTCGACCCGACTAGCCAGAAGATCGATCAGATCCTTCCATACAGGCTCATTATGCAAAGTTCTGCGGCGAGTTAGTGCCAGAACCTCCAGGGCGCGTTCCAGAAAGGTTACAAGGGTGAGCATCATGGAATACTCCAGCCCTCTGATGCCTCTTTTCCATCCGAGCAGCCAGGGTTTTCTCCAGAACCACAATAAATTGCGAATTCCGAGGTCTATAAGCTCTTCCAGTTGTCTTCTAATTGCCTGAACTTTTTTCACAATTTCGGGTGATGGAAAGGGTGGGTGGGGCAATTCCGGTGGTGCTTTTGCAGATATTTTGCTTTTTTCCTGCCATTTTCTGTAAGCATGGTCGATTATCCGACGGAGGAGCCGTCTTCCTTCGACATCCCCCGGAGTCTCCAGGTGTGGATAGGATAGAAAAAAAGACCCTTCCCCCAGTTCATACTCCATTATGGCCGGTTTACCGTACAGGTACTTTTCCGGATTTAAGTTAATTCCGTAGGAGTCTTCAAGAGACCTGATGTTAAGTGTCCTGACATCGTCGTAGGGTATGTCCGATACCCAGAATCCAGGAGAGGTTTTTTCGTACAGGGCGATACTGGTAAGGCCGGTAACATTGTCGGGCTCAACCTGAGAGGGCCACCATATTGACACGATTACCCTTTCTGGAAGACCATCCCACACGGGGTGATCTGCATTTTTTTTTATCACCACAGGCCCGCTGGCACTGGGAATGCGGCGCTCCATGGGCAGTCGTTTGACGGGTACTATATTGAGAGTCCTTTTGCCGGACAGCACAAGCCCCACACCGCCGCAAAAACCTATGTAAACGCCGCCATTCCCCACAAATTCTATTATTCGTTCCCTTCCCGGACGGCCCAGAAGTGCCACCTTTTGAGACGCCCAGCCACCCGGCATGAGAAGCACGGGGAAGTGAGACAATATCCCGCCGTGCACCTGGGCCGTTCTAACCACGCAAAAGGGGATATCCATCTCACAGAGCGCATCGTACAGAAACATACCCCAGAGAAAAGACTGATCCCAGAATAGGGCCACCCGATGCATAGGCTAATCGTCTCCGTTTTCGGGAAGTAATCCTGCCATCTTTATCAGGGCCGCACCGCCCTGAACATTTCTTGCTTTTCTACCGAGGTGATGGGAAATCTGTCTCAGAGCTTCGTAGGACCTCAGGCCGGAGTTGCAAAAGACCATAAGGTTTTCAACTTCGGGAACTTCAGCCAGCCTGTCAAGAAGCTCTTCCTGCGGTATGTTGATCCATCTTTCTCCGAACCTTTCAACGAAGGGTCGGGCGTTGACAGGCGACCTCACGTCCAGCACCCGAACCCTATCGCCGGAATCCTCGCCCAGAAAAACCTCGATAAACTCATCGGGGTCTATGGTGTCGTTAAGTCCTTCGATTATGTTTTCCGCGGTATTCGCGGCGGCGTTTACTATATCCATTGCCGAAGCAAAGGGAGGTGCGTAGGCTATCTCAAGGTTTGACAGGTGGTTCAATGTTCCACCAAGCTGTAGCAGAGCGGCAATCGAGTTGATTCTTCCCACCACGGCATCGCCGTTTTTGCCGATTCCCTGAGCTCCCAGGATACGGCGGGTCTTTCGGTCGGCTATTAATGCCATGTACATTAATCCCTGAGTCGGATAAAAGTGGGCGCGGTCCGACTGAACCACATAGGCTCTAACGGGATCAAATCCTTCTTTAAGGGCCTGTTCGTAGGTTATCCCGGTTGTTGCAAGGCCGAGATCGAAGACCTTAAGGCAAAAACTCCCCACAACCCCTTCAAAAGTTGCGTACCCGCCGGCGATGTTCGTTCCGATTACCCGGCCCTGGCGGTTTGCGAGAGAGCCCATGGGAATGTGAACATACCTGCCGGTTACCAGGTGAGGTACCTCGATGCAGTCGCCGCCGGCATAAATAAAGGGATCGGATGTCTGGAGCCTTTCGTTTACGGCAATTGCACCTTTTGGAGTGGTCATAAGACCCGCCTTAACGGCAAGTTCTCCTCTGGGATTTACCCCGACCGCCTGAATGACTATATCAGCAGAAAGCGTTCTTCTGCCGGTTTTAACCCTGAAGGTTCCGTTTTCTTCCCTTATTTCCTCAACCGTTTCTCCCGTGTAAACCGATACCCCCTTTTCCTCCATGTGCTTCTGCACAATTCTGGCGAGAGGCGGCTCCAGAAAAGCAGGCAGCAGGGTAGGGAGTATCTCAACAACCGATACCTCTACGCCCCACATATCGGCCAGCGCTTCAGCCATTTCACAACCAATAGGACCGCCACCTATGACCACGGCAGTGCCGACTTCCCCCCGTGAAAGCTTTTCTCTTATAGCCACGGCGTCGTGAAGGTTGGATACCGTGAAGACATCGGGATGATCCGATCCGGGAATTGGAAGCCTCCTTGGAGTTGCTCCCGTTGCCAGCACGAGATAATCATAGGGAATCTTTTCCACTTTTCCGGTGTTAAGATCTTCCACCACGACCTCTTTCGTTTCCCTCAGGATTTCCGTAGCCCGAGTTCTCGTCCGCACCTCAACACCCTTCACATTGCGGAAGAACTTTGGATCTCTGAGCATGTGAAAACTCGTGCTCATCAGCTCCTTAACATCGCTCACATCCCCCGAAACGAAAAAGGGGATGCCGCACCCTCCATAAGATATAAACTCATCCTGATCGATCATAAGAACATGGGCATTCGGGTCCAGACGCTTCACCCGACACGCTACCTTTGGCCCGACGGCTACCGCCCCTATTATGACGACCCTTCTGGAAACCTGCCTCTTCTTCATACACAGTCCTCCCGAGGAATTTTACTGATTGCCGAAACCGTTAATCCTGCCGCAGTCCGGGCAGGTCCAGGTAATCCCATTGCAGGTCATACCCCAAAGGTTTTCTTCCATGCATTCAGAACAAATCATGAAACCGCAGGGACACCACCAGCAAAAAGGAAACTCTCTTCCACAGGCACAACATACATAACGCTCTGGTTTCCTGCTTCTTCTGCTTCTGTCAGGACGAGACATTTCCCGCCTTTCACATCTCCCTAAAAGGCCTGGTTATCATGCCGTTTTCCATAGACAATAATCTTTTTAATGCCACTGCCAAAAGTTATCAATTGACGCAGTCCACATTTGTTCAAAATGTCCTGGTCAACTGTCCTGTCAGTAACGAAATAACATATAGCGGGATCTCTGAGAACTGAACCATGACCAACCAACACAAAGCGATCTCCACGGCTCCAGTACCAGCCGATCCTGGGGTCGTCCGACGCGACAAGGCAGGTCTGGTTCATAGCCTGAGAGTTCAACCACCCGGACACGTCAATTGTGAGTGAGCTGGTTTTCTCGATCCTTCTTTCTGCATGCAAGACAGCTTCAACCACTACTAAAAGGAAGATTACGGCGACTACGGAGATGGTGAGCCTTTTTTTCAGAGAAAGATTGTCTAGTTGCCCGGTGACCCTCCTCTGAATGCTGTAAAAACCCAAACCCGTGAAGACGAACAGAAGCGCGGCCAGAGGAAAAACATACCTGTAAGACAGAAAGTTACGGAAAAGAAGGTTCCCGTAGCCAGGAAGAAAGCAAAGGGCCAGAAACATGAGTAAAAAAAATTTATGCTTACATTTTCCGAGGTCCTTCAGCCCTGCGAAAATCGCAAGAAAAAAGGGTAAGTGTACTACTTTAACGCAGGTTTCGAGATAGCCAAGAAAATAGATAACGGGAATGTAATGCCTGGCTATGTCGGAAAAATTGGGATGCCAGATTGAATTGGGAAGCTCCTGACCGAGAACGGTCAGCATTCTATAGACACTGCGGTAGTTTTCCAGAAACTCGCCTCCCAGAAAAGCTCTTAACCCATTCCGGAGTTCCTGTAACCTTAAATATTGCTCCCACCCACTCAGGTAGCCCAGTAACACAAGCCCCTGCAAAACGGCAATTCCCAGAGCCAGGCAAACCAAAAACCTTCTCCTGTGAAGTGTTGCCGTTACTCCCGCAAAAATCCACGCAACAATGAGCACGGCGTATTCAATTCTTAGTGCCGCTGCGAACAGGAAACAGATAAGAGCCGTCAGGTAGTGCCCCGTTTTCCCCGAATCGATGCTCGCCAGCGTCCAGAAAATGCCCGTTAAGCCCAACAGCAAGGCCAGGTGATCCCTTATGATCCAGGTTGAGGTCTCATTAAAGATGGGCGCAAGGATAAAGGCCGCAGAACCGTAGAGGGCAGCGCCGGATCCGACGACCCTTTTTATGATACCGTAGAGCGGAATGACGCACAGGGCTGAGGGCAAAAGAGATAAAATTCTCCCTGCAAGCAACCAGTTCCCAGCTATGGAGTGAACAAGGCTTATCAGGTATGGGAAAAGAGGGTATGGGAAGAATTCAAGAGCCCGTTTAAAGTCTCCTTCGGAGATAAATTTCGCACTTATGAGATAAAGAGCACCGTCGGGATTAATTACAGGAGCTTTGCAGGTCAAAAAAATTTTCAAAAGAACCGACGCTGTCGTAAGGCAGATGAGGACTATCCGTTCGTTGGGTCTCAAAGTCGTTAATTTCACCTTACGAAGATCTCCTCAAAGAGAGCAATCAACTTTCTTACGTGAGCATCCAGGGAAAATTTTTTTGCCTTTTCGGCAGCCGCAAGACTCATGGTCTTCCAGGTTTTTGAATCCATTTCGAGTATTTCCAGAATCCTTACGGCAAGTTCTGCCTCATTCGAGGGTTCGTAAAGATGTAGCCCCTCATACCCATGCTCCACTATCTCACAGGCGCCGGCTTGAGAAGATATTATCACAGGAGTCCCCGAGGCCATGGATTCGAGGCAAACATTGCTGAACGTTTCGTACAGGCTTGGAATCACCACTACATGAGCGCGACGGTACAGATCACCGGGTTTCCTTACATATCCCGCAATTTTTACGCGATCTCTGAGGCGAAAGGGAATTTTCAAATCCCCCGGTTTAATCCCCACCAGTGTACAGGTAAAAGGTCTCGATGAAATAAGGTCCAGTGCGCTGAGAAGCCTGTTCACGCCTTTGTTGTAGGAATTGTTACCCACGAAAAGAATATTCCTCACTGCCTGATCGGCTCTGCGGTCATTCTCGGGCGGATGGAATTCGTAAAAATCAACACCTGGATGTATTACGTGAACCTTATCGGGCATTATCGAAAAACCGTAGAAAGTCTCCAGCTGCCTTTTCAGCAGGGCCGATGGGAGTGCAAAATGCGCATTTTTTGCCGTGAACATGCGCTTTTCCAGATACAGTATCGTCTGATGACGCGGAAGAAGACTCAGGAGAGCCGCCTCAGGGTTACCATATCTGAAGTATAGCCACGGTTTGTGGAGTGGGTCATTGGTACAGAAAACATGGAATTCTTTTATACGAGCCCCTGTGTAGATGATGGCGTCGTTGAGCTTTTCTGCTCTGATCTTCAGAGGAACCATGTAAAAAAAGGCAAGGTTTCGCGCTATCGAGCCCCTGAAGGGCATTCTGATGCGAAGATGCTTTAAGCCCGGAAGAGGGTCACAGCGCTCTCCGACGAAGACGACGTCCATTCCCCTGCGGATCAGCCGTCCGGCAACAGTTGCGAAATATCGCTCTGCTCCTCCATAGCCAAACCCACAATATCGCCTTACGAGGACGACCCGCATCCGCAATCCAACACCTATGAGTGAAAGGTCATTGCGGCAAAGGTTACGAAGGATCGGTTCTGATCGACGAATCCGTAACTTACGTCCAGGACACTGCCGGCAACATTCTCCGGTAGTATCCTGTTAAAAACGAAAAGGGGTGATGCCCCACAGATTCTCCTCACCTCATGCTGTTGCCACAGAGCCCGCTCGAAGCCTTCCCTGTCCCGCCCGGCAAGAAGCCCACAGAGATGTCTGTCCTTTGCAATATGCTCTCTTACCGTTACCAAATCCGGCACGAAGGTATCACCGTACCTTGGGCCTACGTGGGCCAGATCAACACTGGCGATCACACCCACATCTTCGTTTATGATTAAATCCGTGAGCACGGCAACAACTTCGTCTATCACTTCTCCTCGCATTTCGTAGTCCTCTCGGGTAAAGGAACACAGAAGTGGAACAATCCTGGCTTCGGGAAAAAGAAGCCCGATAAAGAGAACCTGAAACTCTATGGTGTGCTCTCTGGCATGATGATATTCACCCCCGGTTATATCGAAGAGCCTTATTCTGCTTTTGATCTCTTCGCAGATTTTTTTCTCCACCGGAACAATTCCCATCGGAGTTTCAAAATCTTTTGTGGTAAGTGCGAAGAAATCGTCAAGAGGTTCATGGCAGGTCCCTATGATAAGCCATACTCTGGGGTGTGCCGACTTTTCGGCCTTAGCGTAGGCCATCCCATAGCACTTACCCCCCAGAGACAGATCAATATGTGGCACTACCAATCCCACAATCTTTTCCCGATCGGCCTTTAAATCTGAAGATGCTTCAGGAATTTGGCCCGCCGACTCCAGTAGATTTCTGAGGAATTTCTCCAGCTCCCGGGGATCCTCCGGATAACTGGCCCCGCTATGAGCGGGGTGCCTAATCGGATCTTTTAAGAAAGATTCAACATGACGGGCCACTGTCCCGGCAAATCTTTCGTTGTCAAGAAAGAGACACTCATCCAGGCGTGCGACGAGCTCTTTAATCTGATCGCTGAAAAGCAGTTCTCCCGTCTGCCTCATATAAAAGGCCTGTATGTCCCGGATTGAATTGGTGCCGTCCATAAGGCCCAGGATCGTTATCATTCGTGGATCCACAATCAGTTGATCTTCCGAATACCCGAGCCTATCCCTCAGCAGAATAACCTTTCGACCCTGATAAACCGTCGGTATGGCTTCGACGCCGTACCTTATCCTGGGATACTCCACCCTACAACCCCCATGGAGTTTTGCAAAGGTGAACAAATTTCATTTTGACTAATCACGGCAAAACATGCTAGCATTCAACGAAAAATATTGGAAGATTTCGTTTTCCCCTGTGGGGCCGCGGGATCGTACGGTGGGGTTAGGTAGAGGGTTGAGGTTTCATTGCTACTTTTTAGAAGAGGGGGCGTTAGATGGACAGAGAGGATTTAACCTTGGCGGTCAGGGCTCTTCAGATTGGGAACAAGGTTAGAGAGCTCAGAGAGAAGCAACACTACACTTTACAGGATCTGTCTGCAAAGACCGGGTTATCCAAGGCGCTTCTTTCTCAGATAGAGAACAATCGAGTTATTCCCCCTATTGCGACGTTACTGAGGCTGGCGAAGGCTCTCAATGTGGGTCTCAGTTATTTCTTTCAGGACGAAGTCAAGGGTGAGACCGTATATATCACAAGGTTAAACGAAAGAATCCGGGTTGACAGGCGAGCTCATCACCGGGAAGGCGAAGTTGACTACGTTTACGAAGCCCTGGAAACCAAGAAACACGACAAGCACATGGAACCTTTCTACGTAGAGTTTCCTCCTCTGGAAACCAGCGACATGGTTTTCACGAGCCACGAAGGCGAAGAATTCGTTTACGTGATGGAAGGAACTCTGGAGTTCAGAACGGCAGACCGGGTGGAGAGACTGGAAGCAGGTGATTGCATTTACTTTGATTCTTCTCAGGGACACAGCTTCCGAAGCCTTGAAGACAGGCCTGCAAAGGCAATTGTGGTGGTATGGACAAAGCGGCTCTAGATTTTTGCATAAAAACGGGAGCGCCTTAAAATGATTGAAGTGCGGTTTCACGGAAGGGGAGGGCAGGGTACGGTTGTGGCCTCAATAATTCTCGCCAAAGCCCTCTTTCGATCGGGTTTTTATGTCCAGAGTTTTCCTCTTTTCGGTGTAGAGCGTCGTGGTGCGCCCGTAGAGGCTTTTCTGAGATGGGACAGCAGGAAAATCCTAAAAAGGACGAACGTTTACAGGCCGGATCATGTCGTGGTGATGGATTCCACGCTACTGCAAAGGCCCGACACCCTCAAGGTAATAACTTCCGGCATTAAGCCAGGTGGGTTCATAATAATGAATACGGCCCTCGTCCCTCCTCTGTTGGAACCACTTTCCGAGAATTTAAGACTGGCCTGGGTTGACGCCACAGCTATTGCCCGAAAGCACAGGCTCGGCACCCATACTCATCCCATAGTAAACACAGCCGTTATAGGGGCCTTTGCAAGGGTGCTGGGTGTGCCCGACATTGCGTCGCTGGAAGAAGCCATCAGGGAAGAAATACCAATAAAGACGGAAGCAAACGTTCAGGCGGCTAGAGAAGCTTATGAAGCCGTGGTGATAGGGGACGAAAAGGAAAGGGGAGTAATGGTATCATGATGACACACCCTGGCGTGCCTTTGCTTATTCCCAGGTCCACGACATCCACTGAGGTCAATAAGACGGGCACGTGGCGATTTTTAAAACCCATCTACGATGAGAAAACGGCTCCCTGCAGTGTCGCGTGCCCTGCAGGAGAGGATATCCCCAGGGTGGAGAGACTCGTTTCCGAGGGAGCTTTCAAAGAAGCCTGGGAAATCATTCTGGAAGAAAATCCCTTCCCGGGAATTTGTGGACGGGTTTGCTTTCACCCCTGTGAGCAATCCTGTAACCGCGCTCACTTTGACGAGCCCGTTAATATTAGAGCGGTGGAGCGGTTTCTGTCGGACACGGCCGCAAGATACCGGCTTTCTCCCGATTTGAATCTCCATGACCTTTCGGGATTACGGGTTGCCATAATCGGCTCAGGACCTGCAGGCCTGGCGGCTGCTTACTTTTTTAGAGTCTTCGGCTATTCCTGCGAAGTATTTGAAGCCAGAAGTGAACCGGGAGGGCTCCTGCGATGGGGAATTCCTTCATATCGACTGCCCCTTGAAGTACTCCATCGCTACCTGAAATTCCTGGAAGGTCTCGGAACTGTATTTCACACGTCCCATCCCGTCCCACCTGATGTGATCGGGGAAATGAGCAAGAACTACAACGTGGTTTTTATGGCTCCCGGTACCTGGAAGCCCAGGAGTGGTGGTTTCGAGGGAGTGGAATACGCCGAGGACGGCCTTAACTTTCTGCAGAAGATCAGAGCAGGGCAGGTTGAAAGGCTGGAGGGGGACGTAATTATCATAGGTGGAGGAAATACGGCCGTCGACGTGGCGAGATCTGCAGTAAGAATGGGTGCCCGTCCCCTTATCGTGTACCGGAGACGTCGTGAGGATATGCCGGCATCGGTGGAAGAAATCGAGGCGGCAGAGGAAGAGGGGGTTGAGTTGCTCACACTTCATATGCCCGTGGCAATCCGGCCTGAAGAGGGAAGCTTTAGGGTTGTACTGCGGGAAACCGTCGTAAAAGGAGTGGACGAGGGCGGCCGTGCCGCCTTTGAACCCGGAACAACCGAGCGAGTCATAAAAGCCTCAAGGGTATTTACGGCCATAGGCTTTGAACCCGATCCTCTGTGGCTTCCACCTGCCACCGGTAAAAATGTAATTTCCTGGAACACCGCAACCGTTGTCGTTCCGGAGTCACCCGGTGAGGCGATTAAGGTTTATGCGGGAGACCTGACAACCCCTTCGAAAACCGTAACCTACGCAATTGCGTCGGCAAAGGAAGCGGCCATAGTCTGTGACATTCTAAGAACCAGAGGGCTTTCCTTTGTGAATGAGGAGTTAAAGAGGTCCTCAATTGGAAACGGCCTCTTCTTGTCCATGAATGTCTACAGAAAAGGGCCGAGATCCGGCAGAAGCAAAAAGGTGGTAACCTTTGATGATATAAACGCGGATTACTTTTCCCTGGAGCCGCGCCTCAGGGTGCCTAAACTGCTAATAGAAGAACGGATCGAAAGCTTCCGGGAAATTGAACTCCGCATTGCCGCAAACATCGCAATGAAAGAAGCATCGAGGTGCTTTAATTGCGGGATTTGTAACGACTGCGACAACTGCCGCCTTTTCTGCCCGGATTTATCAGTAAAAATGGACGAGTCGGAACGGGAGCATCGCTTTATAGACTACGATTACTGCAAGGGATGCGGGCTCTGCGTTGCAGAATGCCCGCGCTGTGCGATGAGCCTTGTTGAGGAATCCCATTAGGGCTTTAAAGGAGAGCATGACAACAATGAAAAAGGTGGTTGAAGGAAGTCATGCCGTTTCCGAAGCGGTAAGGCTTGCGAGGGCCGAGGTAATCTCTGCCTATCCCATAACTCCGCAGACCCACATCGTGGAGCTTCTTTCAGAGTACTGCGCCTCCGGGGTTATGAAGGCCAAGTTTCTGAGAGTTGAAAGCGAGCATTCGGCTCTGGCAGCACTTATAGGTGCGGCTTCGGCAGGATGCCGAACCTTTACGGCCACATCTTCTCAGGGACTGGCCTACATGCACGAGCTTTTGCACTGGGCCGCCGGAGCCCGCCTCCCAATAGTCATGGCCGTTGTGAACAGGGCCCTTGCCCCGGGCTGGAACATCTGGACCGAGCAGACCGATACACTGTCGCAGCGAGACACGGGCTGGATTCAGCTTTATTGCGAGGACGGCCAGGAAGCCCTGGATACGACCCTTATTGCCTATAGGCTTGCCGAGTCCATTTATCTTCCCGTGATGGTCATACTGGACGCCTTTTTCCTTTCCCATACCTACGAACCCGTTGATATTCCCGATCAGGAAGAGGTGGACAGGTATCTCCCGCCCTTTGAACCGGCTTTCAAACTCGATTTGGCCAACCCATGCGCCTTCAATCAGCTGGCCCCGCCCAATGTTTACATGGAAATGAGGTATTCCATGCACGAAGCCGCTCTGCGGGCACGGGATGAGTATCTTGAGGCCGAGAGGTCTTTCCGTGAAGCTTTTGAACGATCCTACGGTATTGTCGAGCCCGTTTTCTGCGATGATGCTGAAATAATCATGGTAACCTCCGGGACGGTGACAAGCACCTGCAGGCTTGTTGTTGATGAGCTGAGGTCCAGAGGAGAAAGGGTCGGCCTTTTAAAGATAAAGATGTTCAGACCTTTCCCGGCGGATGACGTAACCCGCTGCCTGCGCAAGGCCTCCAAGGTTGCGGTTATTGACCGTAACATCTCCTTTGGCGCCTCCGGCATTTTTGCCCAGGAAATCAGGGCCGCTCTTTGCAACGATCCGAACAGACCGCTCGTATTCGGGTACGTAGCAGGGCTTGGTGGTCGTGACATAACAGAAGAGGTTCTTTTTGAGATATACGAGGACACCAAAAAGAAAGACCGGCCTGAAAGGCCCGACATATGGATAGGTCTCAGACAAGAGGTGCTGGCATGAGTCAAGATTTCCCCAAATACGAAGGCATGTATTCCGGGCACGTCGGATGTCCGGGGTGCGGTGCCGCCATAGCCATGAGGTTTCTGCTGAAAGGTTTGGGTAACAAGGTAATTCTGGTAATTCCGGCATGTTGCTGGTCGATTATCGCAGGTCCTTATCCTCAATCGGCTCTCAGGGTTCCGGTTCTTCATACGGCCTTTGAAACGGGTGGAGCTGTGTCCAGCGGGATTAGAGCCGCCCTTGATATGAAAGGCGATAGGGAAACGGTGGTTGTAACCTGGGCAGGAGACGGTGGTACCTTCGATATCGGTTTTCAGGCCTTAAGCGGGGCCGTTGAGAGAAATGAAGATATTTTCTACGTGTGCTATGATAACGAAGCCTATATGAACACCGGCGTCCAGCGGAGTTCCTCAACGCCTTACGGAGCCTGGACCACAACGACCCCCGGTGCGGATTGGAAGAAGATGCGTAAAAAGAACATAGTAGAGATCCTGGCGGCCCATCGTATTCCCTACGTGGCTACTGCAAGTATTGCCTTCCCTGAGGATTTTATAAGAAAGGTCCGCAAGGCAAAGAGCATAAGGGGGGCCAGGTTCCTGCACGTCTATGCGAGTTGTCCAACAGGCTGGAGAATGCCTTCGGACATGTCCATAAAGATCGCCAGAATGGCCGTTCAGACGAATATATTTCCACTTTACGAGGTAGAAAACGGGACGAAATACACAATTAACTATCACTCGAAAGGCTATCTCGTTAAAGAATATTTCCGGCTTCAGGGAAGGTTTCGTCATCTTACTGAAGAGGATCTTGAGCAGATTCAGGAGATGGTCAACGAAGACTGGCGGTTGCTACTTCAGAAAGCCGGCTTGACGACCATGAGCGAACATTGAGGCCATGAAGGTCTTGCTGGTTCAGCTCCCCGTGCTGTCCGCCGATCTGGCTTATCCTGCCGAGCATGTTCCTCTGGGTGCCGCTTCTGTAGGGGCTTATGCGTTTCTTCACCTTCCAGGCCTTGATCTGAAGCTCCTACCTCGGGATTTATGCACCTGGGGAGGTGACGAAGCAATCGTAAATGAAATCCTCCTGGAAGATCCGGGGGTCGTCGCCTTCAGTTGCTATCTCTGGAATGTGGAAAGAAGTTGTTATATAGCGGAACAGTTGCGAAGCAGGGGTTGCAGAGCCTTAACGGTTGCCGGTGGACCCGAAGTATGCCCCGACAATACCTGGCTCCTGAACAAAAATATTTTCGACCACCTCTTTATCGGAGAAGGAGAAAAGGCCTTTGCAGAGTTCCTTTCCTGCCTTGCAAGAGGAATGCGGGTTGCAGATAGAGTGCTCGCTTCGGAGCCTCTGAGGCCGGAGGAGTTGGTTTCGCCGTATCTCACGGGTCTGTTGCAGCCTGCACCGTCGGGATCCATCCTGATGGAAAGCCTTAGAGGTTGCAGCTACCGCTGTGCTTACTGCTTTTACCACAAAAGTTCAGGGTTAACCCGGGCGTTGCCAATTGAAAGGGTCGTTTCAGAGATCTTATGGGCTAGGGATCGCGGCGTTCGTGAAGTTCTTTTCACAGACCCTAGTTTTCTTGCAAGACCCGACGCGTCGGGTTTTCTGGATACCATTACCCCCTATACCGGAGGGCTCGATCTCTATGTTGAGCTGAATGCAGAGCATTGCAGCGGAGAAATAGTCAAAAAGTTGAAAGACTGTGGTGTAGTACAGGTAGAAGTGGGGCTTCAGACGGTAAACAGTAAGGCTCTGAAGTCTGTGGGAAGGAAATGGAGCAGGAAAAATTTCGTCGAAGGCGTTAAAAGGCTGAGAGATGCAGGCATAGTGGTTACCCTCGATATCATTGTCGGTTTGCCCCATGATACCCTTGATGACGTTATCCGATCCATTGATTTTGCCATCGAAAAGGAACTTTACGACGAGCTCAATATCTATCCGCTAAGCCTTTTACCGGGCACCGAGCTCAGAAAAAAAGCTGCGGAACTGGGGATCAGGTTCATGATCGAGCCCCCTTACTATGTTCTCAAAACTCCCTGGCTGGATTACGACGAAATATATCAGGCCTTTTCCTATGCCGAAGAGGTTACCGGGTTCGACTTCTTTCCCGTCGAAGTGCCCTACCTGGGCTCGTTACCCGGGAATTTCCTGTCGGTTATTGAGTTAGAAGGTGACGTAACCCCGGCAACTTTCCACAGTTGCTCGTGCTCCTTGAGCATCATCATCAAAAATCCCGGGTGGTGGGAGAGAATCGAATCGGTTAAGTCCTTTGCAACGAGCCTGATCAACAAAAACCCATATATCCTTCTCAATTGGATTATCCCGTCAAAGTTGGTTCCTGAAGGCCCTGCGATGCTGCCGTTTCTTCGAAAACTTTACCTATGGCGACAGCATCCTCTTGACAGAGAATTCTTCTCCACCAGGTCGTCCGTCAACTCATGTCAGGTCTTTATAACGAGACACGATCCGCTTTCGGGCGACTCCAACGTGTGGATCTGGATTCCGCCGGAGGATACAGGGGACGGTGAGTTCAGGATCATACCCGAAAACACCGACGAAAACGTCGCCGAGGATTGGGCGAGGTCTCTGCTTCGGAAAATTACAGGAGAAGACAATCCGGGTTACAGAATAGGCGAAGTCATGTATGCCTGAAGCCGTACTTTGCCACCATCGTCGGATGAAGCATGAAATCTGCCAGAACAAGCAACATCATCGCTTCGCAAACGGGGACTATCCTGGGAATAGCGCTGACGTCGTGTCTTCCTTTAACCGTTATGGTGGTGGGCCTGCCGTCTCTGGTTATGGTCTGCTGGGCTATTCTGATTGAAGGAATGGGCTTTACGGCAACCCTGGCCACTATGTCCATCCCTGAAGATATGCCTCCGAGTATGCCCCCGGCGTTGTTGGAGGCATAACCTTCAGGAGTAATCGGGTCGTTATGTTCGCTTCCCAGCATTCGAGCACACCGAAACCCACTGCCTATTTCAACTCCCTTAACCGCCCCTATTGACATTAAGGCATAGGCAATTCTGGCATCAAGCTTGTCGAAAACCGGTTCGCCCAGACCGGGCGGGCATCCTCTGGCCACAACCTGTACGATGCCTCCGCAGGAGTCCCCCCTGCGACGTATTTCATCTATCTTGACGGCCATGAGTTGGGCTGCCTCTTCGTCAGGGCAGTAGAAGGGATTATTGTCTATTACGGTTTCATCGATTCTGTTACATTTCACGCCGGCCAGCTCCAGGGTATAGGCAACGACGTTTATGCCAAAGGTCGAAAGGAACTTGCGTGCCACCGCACCTGCTGCAACACGTGCAACGGTTTCCCGGGCAGAACTTCTTCCACCACCCCGCCAGTCCCGCAACCCGTACTTCTGCTCATAGGTCCGATCGGCGTGCCCGGGTCGATACGTGTCGGCAAGAGTGGAGTAGTCGCCGCTTCTTGCATCCTCGTTATAGATAATCAGTGAAATGGGCGTCCCTGTCGTCTTACCTTCGAAGACCCCCGATAAGATTTGCACGCGGTCTGACTCTTTCCTCTTGGTGGAGGCAGGGCTCCGGCCGGGACGCCTTCTGTCCAAGTCTTTCTGAATGTCCTCTTCGGAAAGGGAAAGCCCCGGGGGACAGCCGTCTATAACGGCTCCCAGAGCCTTACCGTGGGACTCTCCCCAGGTGGTAACACGGAACATTTTGCCGAAGGTATTTCCCGCCATCTCTTATCCTGCTTGACTATGCCTGATAAACGGTTATTCTTTTTCTTAAAATCTTAACTCAGAAGGAGGAGGATTTTGTACCACGTCAGGGAGGTTGAGCCAAGCCATGAGTGAATGGCAACAGGATCCCCAACATGACTTTGAGAGCCACGTTGAAGAAGATCTCCAGGAACCCCCAATGTACAAAGTGCTCCTCCACAACGACGATTATACTACAATGGACTTTGTGGTGGAAATCCTGCAAAGGGTGTTCAACAAGAGCCACAGTGAAGCCGTACGGATCATGCTGAATGTGCACCATAACGGCATAGGGGTATGCGGTATTTACCCCGCGGAGGTTGCGGAAACAAAGGTGGCGATGGTGCATCATCTGGCAAGACAGAACGGCTATCCACTGCGCTGCAGCATGGAAGAAGCGTGAGTCATGATAAGTAAAGAAGTAGAAGTGATAATAGCCACGGCCATAAAAGAAGCCCGATCAAGGCGGCACGAGTTCTTTACACTGGAGCACATACTTTACGCATTCCTTCTCGATCCGACAGGTCGAAAGATCCTCTATCATTGCGGTGTGGACCTGGATCTTTTGAAGGAAAATCTGGAGGACTTTTTCCAGCGTAAGATGGAACCATTGCCCCACGGTGTTATCAAGGAACCCATGCAGACTTTGAGCGTACAAAGAGTTTTGCAGAGGGCTATATCGCACGCTCAGAGTGCCGAAAAGAAGGAGATTGAGGCCGGCGATATTCTTGCCGCCATGTTCTATGAAGAGCATTCCCATGCCGTGTACTTCCTTAAATTGCAGGGCGTAACCCGCCTGGATGTGCTGAACTACATTTCCCACGGCGTCTCGAAGATCGGAGCCTACGAAGACGAAGAACCGCCCGAAACCATAACGGGACGAAAGCCCGGAAAGCGCAGGAGCGCCCTTGAGGCCTTTACGGTTAACCTTATAGAAAAAGCAGCCCGGGGTCTTATCGACCCTCTTATCGGCCGTGAGCAGGAAATACTGAGAACACTTCAAATTTTAAGCCGCCGTACGAAGAATAATCCAATCTTCGTGGGGGATCCCGGGGTTGGAAAAACGGCCATTGCCGAGGGCCTTGCGTTGAAGATTTACCGTAAAGAAGTTCCCGAGGCCTTTCACAATGTTGAGATATATGCCCTCGACATGGGAGCTCTACTTGCCGGAACGAAATTTCGAGGAGACTTCGAAGCAAGATTAAAGGCCGTAATAAACGAGCTCAAACAGAAGCGGGGTGCAATACTTTTCATTGACGAAATTCATACTGTCGTGGGTGCCGGGGCGACGAGTGGAGGTTCTCTTGATGCCTCAAACATTTTGAAGCCCGTTCTGGCTTCCGGAATGATACGCTGTATAGGATCGACGACCTACGAGGAGTACAAAAACTACTTTGAAAAGGATAGGGCGCTTAGCCGAAGATTCCAGAAGGTGGAAATTACGGAGCCGACTCAGGAGGAAACATACCGGATTCTCAAGGGTCTCAAAAGCTACTACGAAAAGCACCACGGCGTTAAATACTCCGATGCGGCCCTCAGGGCTGCCGTTGATCTATCTTCCAGGTACCTCACGGAGCGATACCTCCCCGATAAGGCCATCGATGTTATCGACGAAGCCGGAGCCAGCCTTAAACTCAAGAATGATCGCCGTGTGCGTCGCATAGTGGGTGTGAAAGACGTGGAAATGGTCGTAGCCAGAATGGCCCGGATCCCTGCCAGAACGGTTACGGCAACAGATCAGCAGAGGCTTATGAACCTGGAAAGGGAACTGAAAAGGGTGGTTTTTGGGCAGGACGAGGCCATTGAAAACCTGGTTAAAGCTATAAAGCGGGCAAGGGCAGGCCTTGGAATTCCCGACAAACCTGTGGGCTCTTTCCTGCTCATCGGTCCCACAGGGGTGGGCAAAACGGAGGTTGCTAAGCAGCTTGCCAGAGCCCTCGGAATACATTTTCTGCGCTTTGATATGAGCGAATATATGGAAAAGCATACGGTTGCGAGGCTCATAGGAGCTCCCCCCGGCTATATCGGCTTCGACCAGGGAGGGTTGCTGACCGACGCCATAAGAAAACATCCTCACTGCGTTTTACTGCTCGACGAGATAGAAAAGGCCCACCCGGATGTCTTCAACATTCTTCTTCAGGTAATGGATTACGCAACGCTTACCGACAATAACGGCCGCAAGGCCGACTTCAGGAACGTGATTCTCCTTATGACATCAAACGCCGGCGCCAGAGAAATGGCAGCATCCTCCATCGGTTTTTCTACAAGGGCTGAGCTGACCGAAAAGGCAAAGAAGGGTATAAAAGCCGTGGAGCAACTTTTCAGCCCCGAATTCCGTAATCGCCTTGATGCCATTATCGCCTTCAACGCACTGGATCAGTCGATCATGGAGATGATTGTCGATAAATTCGTAAAAGAAATGTCCGAACAATTATCTGAAAGAAACGTTACTGTAGCTCTCAGCGATGGTGCCAGGAAATGGCTGGCAGAAAAAGGCTATGATCCGTCATTCGGGGCAAGGCCTCTTGGAAGGGTGATCCAGACGGAAATAAAAGACGTTCTTGCCGACGAGATACTCTTTGGATCCCTGAAAGAAGGTGGACACGTAACCGTTTTCAGGCCCGAAGAAAAGGAGATCCCTCGGGGCACGAAGGTGATAAGAACGGAAAACCTCGTTTTTCTGTGTCAATCTGAGCCCCTTCAGAAGAATAACCGGGTCGGGAAACAGAGCCGGCGGTCGGCAAAGTCATGACCGTTTTCAGACTAACGGAAGAGCTTATTTTCCCGCATCCCGAGCTGGCCGATGAAGACGGTTTGCTGGCAGTGGGAGGGGATCTTTCACCGGCGCGCCTGCTCCTCGCCTATAGTGCCGGGATTTTCCCCTGGTACGATGAGAGCACACCCATTTTATGGTGGTCCCCGGATCCGAGGTTAATTCTGCTTCCCCGGGATATCAAAATATCTCACAGTCTTCGCAGGGTCTTAAAAAAAGGCAGGTTCAGGGTAAGCTTTGATCAGGCCTTTCACAGGGTTATTCGCGAATGCGCTGCCGTAAGGGTTGAAAAGGGGTTGCAGACCTGGCTCATACCGGAGATGATCGAAGCATACGAAAGGTTACACGAGCTGGGCTTTGCCCATTCTGTGGAAACCTGGATGGAAGGGAAACTTGTGGGCGGTCTTTACGGTGTGTCTCTGGGAAGGGCCTTTTTTGGGGAGTCGATGTTTTCAAGGGAAAAAGATGCCTCCAAGGTAGCACTTGTGATTCTTGCCATGGTGCTACAATCCTGGAACTTTCACTTCATAGATTGTCAGCTCCCATCGGACCATCTAAAGAGGATGGGAGCTGTTGAAGTTCCCAGAGCTAAATTCCTGGAGATGCTTCGGGAAGCCCTGAAACATCCCACTTACCGTGGAAGGTGGGAACCCACCGTCGAAGCGATCCAGAGAATTTATTTAACCCCCAGGTCGGAGAAACCGGTTAAAACCGAACGATCTTAAAGGTATCACCACTTCGGGCGGCAGATTGGTTGTTGCCGGACTCATCCCATATCATTCGCTCAAGTACGAACTGATACGTCATGAATTCCTTATCCATTGGTATGAAGGCATAAGCCACGTAGAAAAGAGGAGCAATCTTTTTCTGAAGCCTTTCTTTTTTGGGAACGTCGAGCAAGGAAATCTTTACGGGGATTCGGTCGACGACATTTCCGTCCATGTCCAGCAATTCCAGATAAATACGGTTCAGGGTTATCGGAACTCTTGTGTTGAAAAAGGTTGTTGCGAACAAAAAGGAGCGTTTAGGTGGAGTGTGAACGAGCTGATATACGGAAAGCTCGGGTACGACTCTGGTAATTGCTCCGTAGAGGTTGCTTTTTTCTTCCGGCGATGATGCTCGGTGATCTGGTGGCCTGCTGGTAAAGCTTATGGAAATTCCGTAGAATCGGGTGGCAATATCTTTTAATGCTTTTTCCGGGTCAAAGGAGTCTGTCGTTATGGCGGTTTTCTCCAGGGCCTCCCGAACGATCTCTTTACGGTCGATTACTTCTTCCAGAGCTCTGACCAGATCTCTGGAAAGCGTAGCCGTTCCGCCTCCGATCTCAAATCTTACCTGGTTTTCATCGGCCCAGCAGTAGTCGAGGGTCAGGCGTTTTCCGGTGTTTGTTGTGAGCAGTAGTTGACCTGCTGAAGCCGATAGTTCCTGTGATATTGTAAATACCAGGACCAGTGAGATGATCAATCTAATCATGGGCTGTTCCTTCTTTTTTTGTTTTGGTTTTGTACACAAGGAAACATAATATCTCTTATCAGACGTTTTGCACAACCCCCATAAAAGCCAACTCAAGTCACTTGCTCACTCCCGAGGTTGCTGATATTTTTATCCGCTGCCTGCTTAATTGTCTATAACTATAACCATCACAATTTCAAGGGAGAAATCCCGTGCGCGTTACAGTTCTTGATTACGGAGCCGGAAACGTCAGAAGCGTCGTTAACTCAATAAAATCACTCGGCCATGAGGTCCATTTCGTCCAGAATCCAGAAGACATAATTAATTCTGAAATTCTGGTATTCCCGGGCGTTGGTGCCTTCGGAGAAATGATGAACACCCTGCGGGAAAGAAGCTTCGTAGATCCCTTGATCAGCTACCTGAAACAAAATCGACCCTTCCTGGGTATATGTCTTGGACTCCAGGCACTTTTTGAAGAGAGCGAAGAAGCACCCGGGATCCCCGGCCTGGGCTTTTTCAAGGGAAAAGTGGTTCGCTTCCCGAAAAGCCTTCCGGTGCCCCACATAGGATGGAACGGTATCAAGCCGAAACGGGAGTCTCTGATTTTTCACGGACTGAGAGGTAACGAAAAGCTTTACTTCGTTCACTCTTATCACGTCGTACCCCAGGACAGGTCTATCATCCTCACTACGACAGACTACGGGGTTGAGTTCGTCAGCTCAATACAACAGGGAAACATAATCGCAACTCAATTCCACCCGGAAAAAAGTGGGTCGGCGGGACTCAGAATCCTGAAAAACTTTCTGGCAAGGAGCATCCAGCCCTCTGCTCCGACGATGTCTCCCGTACAAACCCGCCTGGCGAGAAGAATTGTCGCCTGCCTTGACGTGCGTTCAGACGACACGGGACGTCTTGTCGTGACCAAGGGCGATCAATACGATGTGAGGGATCGAACGAGCAAAGCCGTGCGCAATCTGGGAGATCCCGTTGAACTGGCAAGGCGTTATTACGATGAAGGAGCCGACGAAATTGTGTTCTTGAATATTACGGGGTTTCGTAACTTTCCACTTAAAGACATGCCCATGCTGGAAATTTTGAAAAAGACCTCTGAGAACGTGTTTGTGCCTCTTACAATCGGAGGAGGAATCAGAGGCTATAGAGATGAAAAAGGACGCCGTTATTCTGCCCTGGAAGTTGCCTCGGAATATTTCAGATCAGGCGCCGACAAGGTGTCTATAGGAAGTGATGCCGTGCACATCGTCGAAGAGTGCATTTCGAAGGGCTCTGTAGATCCCGATAATGCGATAAGCGCCATAGCCAGAGTGTACGGTTGTCAGGCCGTCGTCATTTCTATAGATCCCAGGAGAGTTTACGCGAGGTCGCCTGAGGAGACCAAACACAATGTAATAGAAACAGAACTGCCGGGGCCTCAGGGTGAGCGATTCTGCTGGTATCAGTGCACCGTCAAGGGTGGACGCGAAGGAAGAAATGTTGATGCCATAACCCTCGCAAGGGTTTGCGAAGAATTGGGCGCCGGCGAAATACTTTTGAACTGCATTGACCGGGACGGTACCAATCTGGGCTACGATATCGAACTCATCAGGGCCGTTTGCGATGCCGTCAACATCCCCGTTATTGCATCGAGCGGCGCCGGATGCGCAGATCATTTTCTGGAAGTTTTCACAAAGACCAGAGTTGAAGCAGCCCTTGCGGCCGGCATTTTCCACAGAAGAGAGGTCAGAATTCCCGATCTTAAGAATTATCTCCGCCGGAAAGGCGTTGAGGTTAACGATTATTGATCTGACCTCTCCTTTTCGAGCTCCTCAGGGCTCATTGCCCAGTAAGGCATACCGTCTCTGGTACGTCTGACCTTCAACTCAAAATGCTCGCCTTTTTTTATCTTGGATGCGATAAATACGTCCTGACCGTCTACCTCTGCCCAGACTCCATAGACCTTGACCTGATCGCCCCTGTGAATCCCCATAGTCGCAGGATCAATAAACCAACGAGGACCCACGTGAACGGTAACCTCCTCGCCGTCCCTGTCCCTGACGACAAGCGCCACCCCTGGAGACATTCCCGGCATCGGGACTACCTCTTTGACTTCAAGGACGGTTCCCTTAAACTTTTCCCGATCTTCCGGAACATAAAGTTTGTTGTACTCACTTCCCGGCTCCCATCCTCCCATCTCCTCCGGAGATCGGGATTTACCGGAGAAAGCCGTACCCGTGTAAAGTCCCAGGAGACCTATGAAAACCAGCAATAACAGAACTCTAACCCCTGACATAACAGGCTCCTCAAAGGGCAAATCTAGTCTCTCTTTTTTTTCCTCGGTGGGGGAAGCTCCAGCCTGAATATCAGAGCCAGGCACCCCACGATTATCCCGATCATCCCCAGCACACTCATCTTACCGGGATCGTAAACCCTCAAATAGGCTCCCCAGATCCAGGGGTCAGCAAATTGACTCGCCCTCTGGAAGTATTCTTCGGCCAGCTCTGTTCTACCCTGTTCGTTCATTATAAAACCCGCAAGCCTGTAAGCCCTACCGGTCAGATAATCGTGTACGCCCTCTGCAAAGATCTTGGTGAGATCTTCCATAGCCTTTCCGTAGTCCCCGAGCATATAATAAGTTCTGGCCCTGTACAGTAAAGCCTCTCTGTTCGAAGGATCCTGTTTCAGCACAAAGTCGAAATCTCGGACGGCTCTGCCGTAGTCTTCCAGGCCGAAATAGGCCCGCGCTCTCAGGTAGTGATCCTGGGCGGTTGCTTTTCCTTTTTCAATGCAAATGTTCAGATCGTCAATCGCCTGCCGATATTTCCCCTGGTAAAAGAGAAAAAAGGCGCGCGCCTTTCTGGCTTCGGTGAACTCCGAATCCATTGCTATGGCCTGATCGTACAGGGCGATTTTGTTGAAGGTAAAGGGAACGGTTTGTGCCTGCTCGTAAAGATGGTAGGCTTTTGAAACCCCATAAGCCCTATCGACCACCATCATCGTGCAGATAAAACAGCCAAGAGCCAGTGCAACTGCTGCCTGCAAACTTCGCATAACTCAACCAAAACCTCCTACAGAACTGAATCTGCTCTCCACCTTGCGAAAGGAGCGCGCCTCTTCTGCCACAATTATCCGAACGTGGCAAGCCAAATGATTTCCCCTCTTCTGGAATCGGCTTTCCTGACACCTCGATTAAATAAACATGTTGATACGACACTCCCTTGCATGTTTAAGGTAATCTTCCGCTGTTTGAATCTCCACCCCTTCGATAAAATCTTCTTCTTTCAGTTCCATCATATCCACCGTCATCTTACATGCTACGAGCTTTACCCCTTCAAGCTGGGCTATTTCAAGGAGTTCGGAAATGGTTGGAATGTTGGCTCCATCAATCTTCTTTTTCATCATCTTTGTTGCAAAGGTTGCCATTCCAGGAATCGCGCCCAGGAACCCCGGAGGATAAAACTTACATACCTCTGCCCTTCCCTTTCGAATTACGTTAATTCCCATAAAGGTGAAAAAGATCGTGGCATCCATGCCCAGTCTTTTTGCGTTGATTGCAAGAATCAGAGGTGGGTAAGCGCCGTCAAGGGTGTCTCTGCTACAGATGAAGGTACAAGAAACCTTTTCGCTGTTGCCGTTCATAAATTTCCCTCCTTTTTAAGAATGTCGGGCTCAGTTGCCGCCTGTGCCCGTACGCACTCCATGATCTTCAGGACGTGGGGGTTGAGAACCCGGTAAAATACCTGCTGCCCTTCCCTTCT
Organism: Thermodesulforhabdus norvegica; assembly: GCF_900114975.1. Classification (NCBI taxonomy): domain Bacteria; kingdom Pseudomonadati; phylum Thermodesulfobacteriota; class Syntrophobacteria; order Syntrophobacterales; family Thermodesulforhabdaceae; genus Thermodesulforhabdus; species Thermodesulforhabdus norvegica. The sequence continues at coordinate 534 of NZ_FOUU01000011.1, read as the reverse complement.
GGCCGCTATGATTCCGTGGTTTCTTAAAATGGTTAATTGTTGTGAGACATAGGGCTGAGGCAAGTCCAAATTCCGGCATAAGTCGGATACGCTTTGCTCTTCTTCGGCAAGGAGGTTGAGAATCTTCAGCCTTGCCGGATGGGCCACCGATTTTAAGGCTGCTGCTACTGCTTCCAGTTTTGCGTCGTCGAGATTTACGGGCATGCTAGCCTCTCATCTCATCATAAACATATTAGAATATACATATGTTCAAATTGATTATAAGCCTTTTTTCGTTCCCGTCAACCGTCAAAATTCTTTTTGCTGGCAACAAACTAACTTCCCGGTTTTTGTAGCAGATGGATTGTCCAGCGATTTGCTAGTGTTTGTGTCCGGCGAGCCTGTTCGAGAAAACGGATTTCTGGGGTGTAATGACCCCTATGAATCAAGACCAAAATTCACGTTATTGAAAAGACGATGATCCTCCGTTGTTTATGGTTGGCGGAATCAAAGGGTCATACCCCTTCGGCCTTCGCTCCAGGCCTTGACAACCGG
>NZ_FOUU01000010.1 GCF_900114975.1 Thermodesulforhabdus norvegica | reverse complement strand
TGGAGGTTCGGGAGTTGTTGAGCACCTATGGTTTTCCTGGTGATGAGGTTCCAGTGGTGAAGGGTTCTGCGTTGAAGGCGTTGGAGGCGGATGATCCTGATAGTGAGGATGCGCGTTGTATATTTGAGTTGATGGATGCGATAGACAATTACATACCGGAGCCTGTGCGTGATGTGGACAAGCCTTTTTTGATGCCGATAGAGGATGTGTTTTCGATAAGCGGTCGGGGGACGGTGGTTACTGGTAGGGTGGAGCGAGGTGTGATCAGGGTTGGAGATGAGGTGGAGATAGTAGGTTTTGGACCGACGATAAAGACGGTTTGTACTGGTGTGGAGATGTTTCGTAAGGTTTTGGATGAGGGGCGAGCTGGTGATAACATAGGTATATTGCTTCGTGGTGTGAAGAGGGATGAGGTTGAGCGTGGTCAGGTGGTGGCGAAGCCTGGTAGTATAACGCCTCATACGAAGTTTAGGGCTGAGGTGTATGTATTGAAGAAGGAGGAGGGTGGTAGGCATACGCCCTTTTTTAGTGGTTACAGGCCGCAGTTTTATTTTCGGACGACCGATGTGACGGGGACGATTAAGTTGCCTGAGGGTGTGGAGATGGTGATGCCGGGAGATAATGTGAACATGGAGGTTGAGCTTATTACGCCCGTTGCTTTGGAGAAGGAGCTTCGATTTGCAATTCGTGAAGGCGGTAGAACAGTAGGCGCCGGAGTAATTACGGAGATAATTGAATAACGGCTGGTTCTCGTCGTTCGGAGGCGTGAAGATACAATGAACGTGGGTGAAAGAATAAGAATCCGCCTCAAAGCCTATGATCATCGATTATTGGATCAGGCGGCTCGAGAAATAGTTGAAACGGCTCACAGGTCCGGTGCAAGAGTTGCCGGGCCGATACCGCTCCCTACTGAAATTCATCGATATACGGTTCTGAGGTCTCCTCATGTTAACAAGAAATCCAGGGAGCAGTTCGAGATCCGGGTGCATAAGCGATTGATAGATATTCTCGAGCCGACTCAGCAGACGGTTGATGCACTCATGAAACTCGACCTTTCTGCCGGTATAGATGTTGAGATTAAATCATAAGTTTGTGAGGCGGATGGATAAGTCGGAAGAGAGCGCATAGCCATGATTAGGGGACTTATAGGTCGAAAACTGGGAATGACACAGGTTTTTGCTGAAGATGGGTCTGTTGTGCCCGTGACGGTTCTGGAAGTCGGGCCCTGTGTGGTCACGCAGGTCAAGACCGTTGATCGAGATGGATATCAGGCAGTCCAGCTAGGTTTCGGGGTGAAGAAGGCCAAGAATGTTACCCGTCCTTTGCAGGGTCACATGAAGAAGGCGCTGGAAAACTCCGGTAGAGAACACTTTTTCGCCGTTCTGAAGGAATTTCGTGTTGATGACGTGGAGACTTTTGAAGTGGGTCAGGAAATTCGGGTTGAAGAGGTATTCCAGATTGGAGAACGGGTGGATGTTATAGGGAGGAGTAAAGGACGGGGATTTGCCGGCACCATCAAACGCTGGGGCTTTAGCCGGGGACCGATGACCCACGGTTGCAAGAATATACGGGAACCGGGCTCTACGGGATGCGCAACCTTTCCGGGCAGGGTAATAAAAGGAAAGAAAATGCCCGGACACTACGGCAATGAACGTGTAACGGTGCTGAACCTGCGTATTGTGGATATTCGCCCTGAAGAAAACGTTATTCTGGTAAAGGGAGCAGTACCCGGTGCGCCGAACGGTACGGTGCTCGTGCGGAAGACTAACAGGGTGAAATAAAAGATTAGGTCGGGGAAACGATATGCCGGTGGTAGATGTTTATAACATTGAAGGTCAGGTGGTTGATCAAATATCCCTTAGGGATGACATATTCGACGTTACGGTAAAGATCCCGGTACTCCATCAGGTGGTGCTTTACCAGCTTGCAAAGCGTCGTGCGGGCACTGCTAAGACAAAGACGCGGGCTGAGGTTTCGGGTGGTGGTAGGAAACCCTGGAGACAGAAAGGAACGGGAAGGGCTCGTGCGGGATCCATCCGATCGCCTCTGTGGAGAGGTGGAGGTGTTGTTCACGGTCCGAGACCGCGTTCCTACGCCTTCAAAGTTCCCAAAAAGATGAGGCGTCTGGCTCTAAAGATGGCCCTGACTCAGCGCCTTCGCGACTCAGAGCTCACCGTATTGGATGCTCTCAGGCTGGAGCGAGTCAGAACGAAGGATATGGTTGCCATCGTGGAAAGGTTCGGCTGGGAAAAGCCACTGATAGTTATACCCGAAAGAGACGATATTGTTGAGAAATCGGCCAGAAATATACCCGATGTGAAGGTTCTCAGAAGCGAAGGCCTTAATGTTTATGACATATTGAAGTTTCATCACCTGGTTTTGACCCGCGATACCGTAAAGAGAATAGAGGAGTTTTTAGGGCGATGAGCGAAGAATTGAAGGCATACGAAATTATAAAAAGGCCGATTCTCACTGAAAAAAGCCTTGCTCAAAAGGAGCAGTACAATAAGTTACATTTTGAAGTAGATCGTCGGGCCAATAAAATAGAGATAAAAAAGGCAGTAGAGCAGATCTTCAAGGTCGATGTTATTAGTGTTCGGACCATAAATGTTAAGGGTCGTAAAAAAAGGGTTGGCCGGTATTGGACCAGAACCCCTGACTGGAAAAAAGCAATTGTTACGATTAAACCCGGTCAGCGGGTGGAGTTCTTCGAAGGCGTCTAAAAGATCGAAAGGGATGGGGAAGAACCAATGGGTATAAGAACCGTAAAACCAACGTCACCGGGTCGACGGTTCCAGACCTATCTGACCTTTGAGGAAATTACCAAAAAGGAACCGGAAAAAAGCCTGGTGAAGCCGCTGAAGAAGACCGGCGGCAGAAACAACCAGGGTCGCATTACTGCCTGGCATAGAGGTGGAGGCCATAAGCGTCTTTATCGCATTATTGATTTCCGAAGGGATAAGGAAAACATACCGGCCAAGGTTGCGGCGATAGAGTACGATCCCAACAGATCTGCCAACATCGCCCTGCTGCATTATGTTGACGGTGAAAAACGCTACATTATAGCGCCTCTTGGTCTTAAGGTTGGCGATCGGGTTATCACAAGTGATACGGCCGATATAAAGCCGGGTAACTGCCTGCGTCTCAAAGCAATACCGGTGGGAACGATCGTTCATAACGTAGAACTCCAGCCCGGCAAAGGTGGTCAGCTTGGACGTGCAGCAGGTGCGGCCATACAGATTATGGCAAAAGAGGGTCGGTACGCCGTTTTGAGGCTTCCTTCTGGTGAGATGAGAATGGTTCTTCAGGAATGTAAGGCTACCATCGGGCAGGTTGGAAACATTGATCACATTAACGTCAGCATAGGTAAAGCCGGCCGCAACCGGTGGTTGGGGTGGCGCCCCCATGTGCGTGGTGTTGCCATGAACCCCGTGGACCATCCTATGGGCGGTGGAGAAGGCAGGAGCTCCGGTGGACGTCATCCCTGTACTCCCTGGGGTGTGCCGACCAAGGGATATAGAACGAGAAAGCCCAATAAGCCGAGTGATAAGTTTATTGTGCGGCGTAGAAAGTAAAGGAGGGTTGCTGTGCCGCGTTCCTTGAAGAAGGGACCATTTGTTGACGATCATTTAATGAAGAAGGTTTTGAAGGCCAAACAGACGGGGGATCGTAAGGTCATAAAGACCTGGTCTCGACGATCTACCATTGTGCCGGAATTTGTTGGTCTCACTATTGCCGTGCATAACGGGAAAAAGTTTATTCCCGTTTATATTACGGAAAACATGATCGGTCATAAGCTGGGAGAATTTGCACCTACGAGAACCTTTTACGGTCATGCAGGCGATAAGAAATCGAAGGTCAAAGGGAAGAAATAATGGAAGCGAGAGCGGTTACCAAGTACGTGCGAATTTCTCCACAAAAGGCTCGATTGGTTGCCGACCTGATCCGGGGTAAAAAAGTGGAGGAAGCGTACAGGATCCTGAGATTTACGAGGAAACGGAAGGCGGCGCGATTTATCTACAAGACTCTGGCATCGGCAGTGGCTAATGCTGAAAACACGAAGATGATGGACGTGGACACGTTGTACGTTAAGGAAATTTACGTTAACGAAGGCCCTAGACTTAAAAGATGGAAGGCTCGTGCAATGGGGCGGGTAAGGCCTATTGTGCGGCGTACGAGTCACATTGTGATAGTGGTGGCGGAGGAATAGGCATTTAGCAATTGTGAAAAGGTGTGTGGAGGTGTGAGGCTTGGGTCAGAAAGTACATCCAAAAGGTTTTCGGCTCGGCATAATTAAGACGTGGGATTCAAAGTGGTTTTCCGAAAGGGACTATGCAAAGTTTGCCGTTGAGGATCGCCGTATCAGGGACCTCATAAAGAATCGGCTCTTCCATGCCGGCATATCTCGGATTGAGATAGAGCGAGCGGCAAACAAGGTTAAAATTATCATTCATACTGCAAGACCGGGAATCGTTATCGGCAAGAAGGGCGTTGAGATAGAGTCCCTGAGGAAGGATCTGGAGAATAAATTCGGCAGGGAATTTCTCATCGACATTAAAGAGGTCAGAAGGCCGGAGCTCGACGCGACTCTGGTAGCCGAAAACATAGCCTTGCAGCTCGTACGTCGAGTTGCTTTCCGGAGGGCGATGAAGCGCGCCGTTGCGGCAGCACTCAAGGCCGGTGCAAAGGGAATTAAGGTTGCCTGTGCCGGGCGGCTTGGCGGCGCCGAAATGGCCAGAAGAGAGTGGTACCGGGAAGGAAGGGTGCCTCTGCACACCTTGCGAGCGGATATCGACTACGGAACGGCTGTGGCAAAGACGACCTACGGAGTTATCGGGATAAAGGTATGGATATTTAAGGGAGAGGTTCTTTAAGGAGATTCTGAGATGCTGGCGCCAAAGAGAGTAAAGTACAGAAAACGGCAAAAGGGACGGATGAAAGGAACCGCCTACCGGGGTAATAAGGTGAGTTTTGGCGATTATGGCCTTAAAGCCCTGGAGTGTGGCTGGCTTACGTCAAAACAGATAGAAGCTGCACGAATAGCCATTTCCCGCTATGTAAAGCGTGGTGGAAAGATATGGATTCGCGTATTTCCCGACAAGCCCATTACGAAGAAACCTGCGGAAACTCGAATGGGTAAGGGAAAAGGATCTCCTGAAGGCTGGGTGGCCGTGGTTAAACCCGGAAGGATCCTTTATGAAATTAAAGGCGTGTCGGAGGAGGTGGCCAGGGAGGCCTTCAGGCTTGCGTCCCATAAACTTCCGATAGCAACAAGATTTGTTTCGAGGCAGGATATACTATGAAGGCCAGTGAATTGAGACAGCTTACAGAGGCTGAGCTTCATCAGAAGTTGAAAGAACTCAGAGAGGCTCTCTTTAATCTGAAAATTCAGCATTCTGCCGGGCAATTGCAGAACACGGCGGCTCTCAAAAAAACCAAAAAAGATATTGCCCGGGTATTGACGGTATTGCGAGAAAAACAACGGGAGTCAGAGGCGGCGTGAGGGTAGCGACACATGGATGAAAAGAGGCAATCTCAGAGAAAGACCCGTGTCGGGATAGTGGTAAGCGATAAAATGGATAAGACCGTAACCGTTCTCGTTGAACGGCTTGTGCAGCATCCGAAATATCGAAAGTACGTACGTCGACGCAAGAAATTTAAGGCTCATGATCCTCAGAATCTCTGTCGCGAAGGAGACCGGGTGCTGATTGAGGAGACGAGACCTCTTAGCAAGACCAAAAGATGGCGGGTTGTTAAGATTCTGGAGCGTGAGGTTAAAAGAGGTGACGTGGATTTGCAGGAAGTACAGGATCTGCAGGGGTGAGGGTAAGCCATGATTCAGCAAGAAACTCAATTGAACGCGGCTGATAATTCCGGAGCAAAGAGGCTCTATTGCATTCGCGTTCTGGGGGGCAGCAAGCGTCGATATGCAACGGTGGGCGACGTAATTATCTGTTCTGTGAAGGAAGCCCTGCCCAACGCAAAGGTGAAAAAAGGCGACGTGGTTCGGGCAGTTGTCGTGCGGACGAAAAAAGAGGTCAGGCGCCCCGACGGGTCATACATCAAGTTTGACGACAATTCGGCGGTGTTGATTAACAACGCGGGAGACCCAATCGGTACGCGAATTTTCGGGCCTGTTGCCCGTGAATTGAGGGCTAAAAACTTCATGAAAATTGTGTCGCTTGCCCCTGAAGTGCTTTAAATCGTGAGGTGGTCCTGATGGGTGGAAAGAAGGCGGTCGCAGTGCCGAAATATCAGAAGAAGTTCAAGATAAAAAAAGACGATATCGTAATGGTTATTGCCGGCAAGGAGAAGGGAAAAACCGGCAAGGTTTTGAGGGTGATAAAGAAGAAAGATCGGGTGATAGTGGAAAAGCTGAATATGGTGAAAAGACATCTGAGACCCGGTCCTTATTCTCAGGAAGGTGGAATTCTGGAGCGGGAGGCTCCAATTCATATTTCCAATGTAATGTTGGTGTGTCCCAAATGCAGTAAGCCAACTCGTGTGGGCTATAAGTTCCTCGATGACCAATCCAAGGTTCGTTACTGCAAGAAGTGTGGAGAGGTCATCGACGGCTGACGTCCACGGTGGAGGAGTTCATGTCCAGGCTGAGAGAGGTTTACGAAAAAGAGATTCGTCCCATGCTGATGGAGCGTTTTAAGTATCGCAGCCCCATGCAGGTGCCAAGGCTTCAGAAGATAGTGCTGAACATGGGGCTTGGAGAAGCTATCCAGAATGCAAAGATTTTGGAGACTGCCTCGGCCGATCTGGCTCTCATAAGCGGACAGAAGCCTGTTATTACCCGGGCCAGAAAAAGCATAGCCGCTTTTAAACTCCGTAAAGGGATGCCCATAGGGTGTATGGTCACGCTGCGGAAGGATCGGATGTACGATTTTCTGGAAAAGCTTATTAACGTTGCACTGCCTAGGATTAGAGACTTTCGAGGAGTATCCCCGAGGTCTTTTGACGGTAGGGGAAATTACACATTGGGGATTAGGGAACATATAATATTCCCTGAAATTGATTACGATAAAGTCGATAAGATAAAAGGCTTGAACGTTACGATAGTTACCACGGCCGAAACCGATGAGGAAGCAAAGGCCCTTCTTGAGGGCTTTGGTATGCCTTTTAGAGCATAGGGGAGGGAGGTACTTTGGCTCGTAAGGCTTTAATGATAAAGGCGCAGCGTACTCCGAAGTTCAAAGTAAGGAAATACAATCGTTGTCCTTTGTGTGGTAGGGCAAGGGCATTCCTGCGCAAGTTTGGTATGTGTCGTATCTGTTTCCGAACCATGGCGTTAAATGGTGAGTTGCCCGGAGTAAGAAAGGCCAGCTGGTGAGAGCGGGAGGAGTGGGTCCTTATGGTTATGACTGATCCGATTGCCGATTTCCTGAATCGAATCATGAACGCCCAGCGGGCGAGGCATGATAAGGTTGATATCCCTGCATCGAAGATGAAGCTTAGTATTGCGAGGATATTAAAGGAAGAAGGTTACATACGTCATTACAAGTTCATTAAAGATAACAAGCAGGGAATTATTCGAATACACTTAAAGTACGATGAAAATCGTCGTGCCGCAATAACCGGTATGAAGAGGGTCAGCAAGCCGGGCAGACGAATATACGTAGGGCACGACGAAATACCGAGAGTTCTTAACGGGCTTGGTATTGCAATTCTTTCCACCTCTCGTGGCGTAATAACCGATGCAGAAGCCCGGAAGCAGAGAGTTGGTGGTGAACTGCTTTGCACCGTCTGGTAACGGGACTTTTGAGGTCCCCTAAAGAACTTGAGTGAAAGGAGTGCGGGTCATGTCCCGTATTGGAAAACTTCCTGTGCAGATTCCTCAGGGAGTGGAAGTGAAAATTGAAGGGAATAAAGTGTCGGTGAAGGGCCCTAAAGGGCAGCTAAGCCGGGAGTTCCCTGAGGATGTTGAGATTTTCATGGAAGACAATCAGGTGCGTGTGAGACCCCGTAACCAGACGCGTCGTGCCAGGGCTATGTACGGTCTGGTTAGGACACTTATAAACAACATGGTTACGGGTGTTCACAAGGGCTTTACGAAAGAGCTTCATATTTTCGGAACGGGTTACAGAGCCGAAGTTAAGGGGAATGCCATTCATCTTTCTCTTGGATATTCCCATCCTATTGAGTTCCCGTTGCCCGAAAGCGTTAAAGCCTCGGTGGATAAGCAAACCGTTATAAAGCTGGAATGTCCCGATAAGGAACTTCTTGGGCTCACGGCCGCAAGGATTAGAGCCCTTCGTCCGGTAGAGCCCTACAAGGGCAAGGGCATAAGGTATGGCGACGAAGAAGTACGTCGTAAAGTTGGAAAGGCTGGCGGAAAATAGCTACGAAAATTGGGGGAGTGCTTGTATATGGGATCAGGTGTGAATCCTAGAGTGGAAGGTAGGCTGAGAAGAAAAAAACGGATACGCAAGCGAGTGAAGGGAACCGAAGAACGCCCTCGCCTGTGCGTTTACAGAAGCCTTAAGCATATGTATGCCCAGATAATAGACGATGAGCGAGGGGTGACCCTCGTGTCCGCTTCAACGCTTTCTCCGGAACTTAGAGCTGAACTGGCGGAGATTAAGGGTAAGGTGGAGGCTGCGAAAAAAGTCGGAGAGCTGCTTGGCAAGAAGGCTCTGGAGAAGGGAATAAGCAAGGTGGTCTTTGACAGAAACGGTTATAAATATCACGGTCGTGTAAGAGCCGTTGCCGAAGGAGCTCGTGCTGCAGGATTGCAATTTTAGAATTGTTCGAGGGGAGGCAAAGCCTTGACGAGGCAGAAAGCTACAGAAGCTCAAAATCTGCAACTCATAGACAAGGTCGTTTATATCAACCGTGTGGCCAAAGTCGTAAAAGGCGGGCGCAGGTTTTCTTTTTCCGCACTGGTTGTGGTTGGTGATGGTAATGGACGCGTGGGGTTTGCTCTGGGGAAGGCCAAAGAAGTGCCGGAAGCAATCCGAAAAGGCATGGAAGCAGCCCAGCGTAATATGGTAACAATACCTCTCATAAACGGGACTATCCCTCACGAAGTGGACGGGGAATTTGGTGCTTCTAAGGTCGTCTTGAGACCGGCATCGCCGGGTACGGGAGTTATCGCAGGGAGTGTCGTTCGTGCGGTAATGGAAGCCGCCGGGGTAACCGACATCCTTACCAAGTGTATCGGCTCCCGAAATCCACACAATGTTCTTAAGGCCACAATGGAAGGTCTTAAGGCTCTGAGAAGCCCCGAGGAAGTGGCCCGTATGAGAGGGAAGACGGTAGAGGAGATTCTCAGGTAGGAGGTCTTGATGGCTAAGCCTATAAAGGTAACCCTTGTGAGGAGTCCCATAGGTAGACCGGAGAAGCATCGCCGCATACTTCGTGCTCTTGGGCTTACAAAGCTCCATAAAAGCCGTGTTCTCTATGCCACGCCGCCCGTAGTGGGCGCGATCAAGAAGGTGATTCATCTGGTCGATGTCGAACCCGTAGAAGATGATCAGAAATAGGATGGAGAGGTAACTGATATGGGTCTGAGGTTGCATGATCTAAAGCCGGCACCGGGCTCAAGAAAAGAGAGAAAACGGGTGGGTCGCGGTCCGGGTTCCGGATGGGGCAAGACGGCCGGAAAGGGTCATAAAGGTCAGAAAGCCCGATCGGGAGCAAAGATTCCGCCCTGGTTTGAAGGCGGTCAGATGCCTTTGATTAGAAGGATACCCAAACGAGGTTTTACCAACATCTTCCGCAAAGAGTATGCGGTGGTGAATCTAAGGGATCTCAACAGGTTTCCCGCTAATGCCGAGGTGGGGCCTGATGAGTTAAAGCAGGCCGGTCTTGTTAAAAAGATAAAGGACGGGATAAAGCTGCTTGCCGACGGCGAGCTGAAACATCCTCTTACCATTAAGGTACACAGGGCAAGTGAGGCGGCAATTCAGAAGGTACAGCAGGTGGGGGGAACGGTTTCGATTATATCGTAGTATGAGAGGCAGGGTAGATGTTTACAGGCTTTCAAAACATTGGAAAGATTCCGGAGCTGAAGCAGCGTATAGGTGTTACCCTTATACTGCTTGCCGTATACCGTATCGGAGTTCATGTTCCCGTTCCCGGTATCAATGCTGAGGCACTTACCGCTTTTTTTAATGCGGCCCAGGGAACCCTGCTGGGGCTTTTTGACATGTTTTCGGGAGGCGCCATGAGGCGCCTTTCGGTTTTTGCTCTGGGTATTATGCCCTACATTAGTGCATCGATCATTCTTCAGCTACTCACCGTTGTCATTCCTTACCTGGATCAGCTACGGAAAGAAGGCGAAGCGGGACGAAAGAAAATAGTTCAGTACACGCGTTATGGCACCGTGCTTCTCAGCGTTATACAGGGTTTTGGCATCGCCTTTGGGCTTGAAGGGATGACCGGGCCCGGAGGGGAGCCGATAGTGCTCGATCCCGGATGGGGCTTCAGATTCATGACCGTTATAACGCTTACGGCCGGCACCGCATTTATCATGTGGCTTGGTGAGCAGATAACGGAGCGGGGGATTGGAAACGGAATATCGCTTATCATTTTTGCAGGAATCGTTGCCGGTATGCCGGGAGCTCTGGGTAATACCCTGCGCCTTATGGAAACTGGAGAGATGAGCCTCTTTAAGGGACTTGTGGTTCTGGTCCTTATGGTTGTGGTTGTTGGGTTTATTATTTTTATGGAGCGAGGTCAGAGGAGGATCCCCGTTCAGTACGCAAGACGTGTTGTGGGAAGAAGGGTTTACGGTGGTCAGAGCACCCACATCCCGCTTAAGATCAATACTTCCGGTGTAATTCCGCCGATCTTTGCCTCTTCCCTGATTATGTTTCCGGCAACGATCGCAAACTTTGTGCCCCATCCCATACTTCAATCTGTGTCCAGAATGCTGTCTCCGGGACATCTTTTGCACGATATACTTTATGTGGGTCTTATCATCTTTTTCTGCTATTTTTACACTGCCATTGTTTTTAATCCCGTTGACGTAGCAGATAACATGAAAAAATATGGAGGCTACATACCGGGAATCCGCCCCGGAAAGGCGACGGCTGAATATATAGACAAGGTCCTGAGCCGTATTACTCTTGGTGGGGCTTTGTATGTGTCGGCTGTGTGTATTCTTCCCCAGATACTGATCACCCATTTCAATGTACCGTTCTATTTTGGCGGTACGGCTCTTCTGATTGTGGTTGGTGTGGCCCTCGATACCGTTGCTCAGATTGAGGCGCACATGTTGACCAGACACTATGAGGGATTTCTCAAGTCCGGTAGGATCGTGGGGCGGAGGTAGCAGGTTGAAGTTGTCTTTTCCGTTTTATGGTGTGTTTGGTCGGTTTTTGTCGGGTTGATGGAAGAAGGAGGATGCGATGAATATCATTTTGTTGGGTCCGCCTGGAGCAGGTAAGGGTACGCAGGCAAAGAGAATGATGGAACGTTATGGAATTCCACAGATATCGACGGGTGATATGTTGCGTGCGGCGGTGGCTGCCGGTACGCAACTGGGGCTTGAAGCGAAAAAGTATATGGATGCCGGGCAACTCGTTCCCGATGAAGTTGTGGTAGGTCTTGTAAAAGAAAGAATCCAGCAGGAAGATTGTAAGAAAGGCTTCATGCTGGACGGCTTTCCGAGAAATGTGAGCCAGGCCGAGACACTGGATAAGATGCTTTCCGAACTCGGACAGCAGATAGATCATGTGGTGTGCATAGAGGTTCCTGACGAGGAACTGGTGAAGCGCCTGACGGGGCGCAGGACCTGTAGGCAGTGTGGTGCCGGGTTTCATGTCGTCTTCGATCCTCCCAAGAAAGAAGGCGTGTGTGATAAGTGCGGCGGAGAGCTCTACCAGCGTGATGATGACAACGTTGAAACCGTTACGTCTCGTCTTAAGGTTTACAAGGATCAAACGGAGCCTTTAATTAATTATTACGAAAAGCAGGGCAAGTTGCGCCGCATAGATGGTCTTGGTGCTATAGATGAGATATTTCAGAGGATTGTTTCTGTACTGGGTTAAGTTGTGAAGAAAAGGACGGTGATTGAGCTAAAGAGTCGCAGGGAGATAGAGAAGATCCGGCAGGCCTGTATGATCGTGGCGGAAATCCTTGAGCAATTGCGGGAAGCTGTACAGCCTGGAATTTCGACCTGGGACTTAGACCGTTTGAGTGAGGAGCTTGCTTATAAGAAAAGGGCAAAGCCGGCCTTCAAAGGCTACAGAGGGTATCCCTACGCTCTGTGCGCTTCCGTTAATGAAGAAATTGTCCACGGGATACCCTCAAAAAAAAAGGTTCTTAAAGAAGGGGACATAATAAGCCTTGATTTCGGCGTAGTAGTTGATGGTTTTTACGGAGATGCGGCCATTACCGTGCCGGTTGGGAATATCAGCGAGCAGGCCCGGAGGCTTTGTAAGGTAACGGAGGAATCTCTGTATAAAGGGATTGAACAGGCGCGGGTTGGACGGAGGCTTTCGGATATTTCTCATGCTATTCAGAAACACGTTGAGCGTTTTGGCTATTCTGTGGTTCGTGAATTTGTGGGCCACGGCATAGGAAGAAAGCTTCACGAAGATCCTCAGATACCTAATTACGGTCCTCCGGGAAGGGGAGTAGCCCTGAAGGCGGGAATGGTTCTGGCCATCGAACCCATGATAAACGAGGGGAGTCCGGAGATTGAGATTCTCCCTGACAGATGGACGGCGGTTACGAGAGACAGAAAGCTTTCGGCTCATTATGAACATACCGTGGCGATCTTGCCAGAGGGGCCTGAGATCCTTACTTCTCTTGACGGTTTAAAAGTAGAGATGGCCAGGTAATTTTTGCTTTACAAGGTTTGGTGGTTTGATAGAATACTTTTTTTTGGATCAATAAGATCTGGCAGGAGGAGAGCCGGAGGCATGCCCAAAGAGGATGCTATAGAAGTTGAAGGTACGGTGGTTGAAACACTGCCTAATGCCATGTTCAGAGTTGAGTTGCCCAACGGGCATAGGGTGCTGGCCCATATATCGGGTAAGATGCGAATGCACTTCATACGGATTCTTCCGGGAGATAAGGTGACGGTCGAACTGTCGCCCTATGACCTGACAAGGGGCCGCATTGTGTATCGTGCTAAATCGTAGCGAGGGGCTGAGCATGAAGGTGAGAGCATCTGTTAAGAAAATATGCAGGAAATGCAAGATAATCAAACGCCACGGATCTATCAGGGTAATATGTGAAAACCCCAGGCACAAGCAAAGACAGGGATAGGAGGATAGGCTTTGGCTCGTATTGCAGGTGTGGATTTGCCCAAGAATAAACGCATCGAGATTGCTCTGACTTACATCTACGGGATCGGTAGATCTACGGCAAAAAAGATTCTGGCCCAGGCGGGGATCGATCCCAACACGAAAACCGATGCGTTGACCAACGAGCAGATTACGACTTTGCGCAGAATCATCGATACCCAGTACAAGGTGGAAGGTGAGTTGCGCGCTGAAGTTGCAATGAACATCAAACGACTTATGGACATGGGATGCTACAGAGGGTTGCGGCACAGAAGAGGGCTTCCCGTAAGAGGTCAGAGAACCCACTCTAACGCCAGGACTCGCAAGGGGCCCAGAAGGTCCATTATCGGTAAGCGGAAGAAATCCGGTTAATTGCTCTTAGGAGGCATTTCTATATGGCAAGACGTCGTGGGGGAGTACGAAAGAAAAAAGAGCTGAAGAATGTACAAAACGGAATAGCTCATATCCAGTCCACTTTTAACAACACCATCGTTACTATTACGGATATGAGCGGGAACACGATTGCCTGGGCTAGCGGAGGTACAGAGGGATTTAAGGGATCGAGAAAGTCCACTCCCTTTGCAGCTCAGGTGGCCGCCGAGGCTGCTGCAAAAAAGGCGATGGAACACGGTATGCAAAATGTGATTGTGCACATAAAGGGCCCGGGATCGGGTCGTGAAGCGGCTTTGCGGGCGCTACAGGCAGCCGGGCTGAACATAGTTGCAATAAAGGATGTTACTCCCATTCCTCATAATGGTTGCAGACCTCCAAAACGTCGAAGAGTCTAGATATCTTTGGAAAGGAGGATCCGGCTTTGGCTCGATATACAGGACCTGTATGCAGATTGTGTCGTCGAGAGAATATGAAGCTCTACCTTAAGGGAGAGCGTTGCTATACCGACAAGTGTTCATACGAAAGACGGAGTTATGCCCCCGGTCAGCATGGTCGCCTTCGTCCTAAACTGTCGGACTACGGTATCCGCCTCAGGGAGAAGCAGAAGCTGAAGAGGATGTACGGGTTAAGTGAAAAGCAGTTTAAGCGCTATTTCAAAGAGGCCGACCGTCAGAAAGGGGTTACGGGTACAAACTTCCTTATTCTACTGGAAAGGCGTTTAGACAACACCGTTTATCGGCTTGGTTTCGCCCAGTCAAGGGCACAGGCCAGGCAGCTTGTAAGGCATGGTCATATCCTGGTCAACGGTGAGAAGGTTGACATTCCTTCGTATCTGTTGAGACCCGGGGATGTAGTTGCGGTCAGGGAAAAGAGTCGTCAGCTTGCGGTTATCAACGAGGCTCTGGAGGCAGTGCCCAGGCGTGGAATACCGCCGTGGCTTGAGTTGAGAAAAGAAGCTTATGAAGGGGTTTTTAAGTATTATCCCAGCCGGGAAGAGATGAATATTCCGGTGCAGGAACAGCTTATTGTAGAGTTTTACTCCAAGTAGCGGTGACTTTAGCATATTGTAAGCCGGTTATCGGACTCCTGAAATTAGAGGAGTTCGTATGCCGGTTTTTATTGTCTCGTAGCGGAGACACAATAAGGCAGGTGAGGATACACCATGCAAAAAGAAAAAAATTGGCGTGAGCTTATTAAACCCAAGAGTTTGAAGATAGAGAAAGGTGCCGATCCTGATAGATATGCCAAGTTTGTTTGTGAGCCCCTGGAAAGAGGATTCGGAATAACCCTGGGAAATGCTCTGAGGCGGGTTCTGCTGTCTTCGCTCAGAGGAGCTGCTATAACGAGCGTTAAGATTGACGGCGTGGCTCATGAGTTTTCCAGCATTCCCGGTGTCGTTGAGGACGTGACCGACATAATCCTGAACCTTAAAGAAGTAAGGTTCAAGATGGAAACCGACGATCCTGTGACGGTTTACATAGAAAAAGAGGGTGAGGGTATAGTTACGGCCGGAGATATTCGCGGTAGCAGTAAGCTTACGGTGCTGAATCCCGATCACTACATCTGTACAACCTCCAGAGATGCTAAACTCAGAATGGAACTTACCGTAAAAACCGGTAAGGGTTATGTTCCTGCGGACAGAGGTGCCGATCCCGATCTTCCAATAGGAACCATTCCCGTGGATGCCATTTTTTCGCCCATTAAGAAGGTCAGCTACACCGTTACCCAGGCTCGAGTCGGTCAGATTACAGATTATGATTGCTTGACCATGGAAATATGGACCGATGGAAGCGTAAAACCCGAAGATGCACTGGCCTATGCGGCTAAGATTTTGAAGGAGCAGTTTACCGTATTTATTAACTTTGAAGAACTTCCGGAACCCGAGGAAGAACCTGAAGAGGAAGAAAAACCCAAATGGAATGAAAACCTCTTCCGTCGTGTGGATGAGCTGGAGCTTTCGGTAAGGTCGGCAAACTGCTTGAAAAATGCCGATATTCGCTATATAGGAGAGCTCGTTCAGAAGACGGAAGCGGAGATGCTTAAAACCAAAAACTTTGGTCGCAAGTCACTCAATGAAATTAAAGAAATACTGGCGGAAATGGGATTGTCTCTGGGGATGAAGCTTGAAGGTTTCCCGAGCAGGGAAGAATTAGAACGAATGGAAAGGGAAAGGGAAAAGGAAGGCTATGCGTCATAAGGTAGCAGGAAGGAAGCTGGGAAGAAAGACGGAACATCGCCTTGCCATGTTCCGCAACATGGCAACTTCTCTATTGCAACATGAGAGGATTTACACCACTGTTCCCAAGGCAAAGGATCTCAGGTCTTTTGTCGATTGGTTGATCACTCTGGGTAAACGAGGGGATCTCCACGCCAGACGTCAGGCTCTTGGGTTTGTGCGGAGCAAAAAGGTGGTGCATAAGCTCTTCGCCGAAATAGCGCCTCGATACCGGGATAGAAACGGCGGTTATACCAGGATCGTAAAGATGGGTTTCAGACGTGGTGACGGAGCTCCCATGTGCCTTATTGAGCTTGTAGAGGCGGGAGACAGAGGGTCTCAGGAGTCGGCCTGAGAAAAAAATCCTGCTGTTTAAAAAATTAGAGGGCGTTACTTCTGTAACGTTCCTCTTTTTTTGTTTTTTAGCTCTGGGTAACTTCGGGTTTTTTATGGCAAAGAAGGCGCTTCTCATTAGTCTTGGTTGCTCAAAGAACCTGGTTGACAGTGAAAGGATGCTCGCAATTCTTGAAGAAGCGGGCTTCAGTCTGGTTTCTGACCCAGCACGGGCGGAAGCCATAGTGATAAATACCTGTGGTTTTCTTGAGGAGGCCGTTGAAGAGGCAATAGATACCATTCTGGAATATGCCCGGTACAAAGAGCGAGGAGTATGCAGAGTTCTGGTTGTAACGGGATGTATGGTTCAGCGATATGGGAAAAAGCTTTTGAATTTGCTTCCGGAGGTCGACTTATTTCTGGGTACCGCTCATTACGATGATGTAGCCGAAGAACTTGTAAGATTTTTAAAAAACGGGGAAAGAAGGCTTAAAATATCGTCTCCCGCCTGCAGATTCGAGCAATTTCGGGGACGCATCCTGTCAACGCCGCCGTCCTATGCGTACCTGAAAATAGCAGAAGGTTGTTCTCACAGGTGTGCCTACTGTTACATTCCCAGAATAAGAGGGCCTTTTAGAAGTCGGGATTTTGAGGACGTGCTTCGGGAGGTTGCATATCTGGACGGGAGAGATGTTAAAGAGGTCGTTCTGGTAGCTCAGGATATTACATCTTATGGGCTTGATAGGAGAGACGGAGGTGCTCTTCCCAGGCTTTTGAAAACCATAAATGCGACGACAAAAAATATCCGGTGGATTCGTGTTCTCTATGCCCATCCGGCTACCATTAGTGACGATTTTTTGAAAACCTGTGCCGACCTTGAGAAGGTGGTACCTTATCTTGACGTTCCGTTACAGCATTGTGTTCCGGGGATATTGAGGACAATGGGACGGAGTGGGAAAGCCCTTGAGCCTGGAGGAGTCGTCGAACGGATAAGGAGCCTGTGGCCTGGTGTTGCCATCAGGACCACCTTCATAGTGGGCTATCCGGGTGAGACGGACGCCGACTTTGAAGAGCTGGTTGAATTCGTAAAAGCGTACAGGTTTGAGCATCTGGGGGTTTTTGCTTTTTCGCCTGAAATGGGCACGAAGGCGGCAAGAATGGAAGGGCAGGTTTCCGAGAGTGTGAGACACGAGCGACGGGATATTCTTTATGCTGTTCAAACCGAAATTTCTAGAAGCCGCCTTGCAACGTTTGTGAACAGAGAATTGCCTGTGATTGTGGACACAGAGGATCCGGAGGGTAATTTCAGTCTGATTGGCAGAACGGAATGGCAGGCTCCTGAAGTGGACGGTTGTGTGTTTATAGAAAACGGTTTCACAGAGCCTGGGAGCATTGTCAGGGTAAGAATTACCGGAGCGGAAGATTTTGACCTTATCGGTGAGATGGTTGATGGATAGTGAAGAAAGTGCCGAAGAATGGTGAAATCCGCTATTTCTTATTTGTGTTGCCTGTCTAAAATCTTGACTTTAAATGAAATATCTTTTATTTGGTTAAGTACGATTTGAGCGGGCATAGCTCAGTTGGTAGAGCACAAGCTTCCCAAGCTTGGGGTCGCGGGTTCGAGGCCCGTTGCCCGCTCCATAGAATGTGTCCCTTATTGAGGGGGCATTGGCCGTGTAGGACGGTTGAATGCCTGCTTCGATTGGTGGACATTCGGATCATAAGAGGGTTTGTTGACTATGAGTTAGGGATTGTTCATAGTTGTACCTGTGCGTGATCTGGGTCTGCTAATGGAAGTGGGCAATAAGCCCACTTTTTTTTTGATAGACGAAGGTAGATTTGGGGTATGAAGCTTAAAAAGGGTATTGCCGAGTTGTGGGAATTGCTTGAGCCGGTGGTGGCTTCAGAAGGGATGGAAATCATCGAGATGGAGCTTCAGAGGGAGCCTCAGGGATACGTGTTAAGGATTTACATCGATCATCCCGATGGTGTGACGATAGAAGACTGTACTAGGGTGAGTCGGGTTGTTGGAGATTATCTCGATGTTATCGATCCGATCGATCACGCTTACCATCTCGAAGTTTCATCTCCAGGAGTCGATCGCCCGCTTAGAAAAGTGGAACATTTTGCCAGATATCTGGGGAGCGTCGTAAGGGTGAGAACCACGGAAGTAGTGGAAGGCAGGAAAAATTTCAAGGGAATCCTGGTGGATGTAAAGGAAGATACCGTTACCCTTGAGTGTGATGGTCACGCTTATGACATTCCCATTGCCATCGTGGGAAAGGCGAGATTACTTTATTTTGAGACGGAGAACCTGAGATCTTCTGGCCGTGGAAGGAAGAAGCAAAGGATCTTCGATCGGGGGGATTAAACATAATGACTGCAAACCTGTTACAGCTTATCGATCAGGTTAGTAGGGAAAAAGGAATAGATCGAAGGGTACTCATAGAAGCCCTGGTTGATGCCGTGGAAAGTGCCGTGCGAAAGCGCTATGGCAATCGGGTAGATGTGGAGGTTTCTTTTAACGAAGAAACCGGAACGATAGAGGCGTATCGGTTCCATGAGGTGGTAGAGACGGTGGATGACCCGGAAACCCAGATTTCTCTTGAAGAAGCAAGAGAATACGATCCCGAAACGGAAATAGGGGACGAAATCGGCGTGCCTCTTGATCCGGAAAATCTGGGCCGCATAGCGGCTCAGACGGCCAAACAAATTATTATGCAAAAGATGCGCGATGCGGAGCGCGAAGCCGTCTATGAAGAGTTCATACATCAGAAGGGGACTATTGTTCACGGTATCGTCCAGCGGGTGGATCGTTCCGGGATAACCGTAAACCTTGGCAAAGCCGAAGCTTTTTTGCCCGCAAGTGAGCAGATTCCTCAGGATGTATATCGACCGGGTGATAGGATTAGGGCCTATGTCCTTGAAGTAAAACGCTCCGGTAAGGGGCCTCAGATCATTTTGAGCAGGACTCATCCGTCCTTTCTGATTCAGCTCTTTTTTACGGAGGTCCCCGAAATACAGGAAGGCATAGTTAGCGTGATCGGTGCCGCGAGGGAACCCGGATCTCGTGCTAAGATAGCCGTGGTATCAAGTGACCCCGATGTTGACCCGGTGGGAGCCTGCGTTGGCGTCAAGGGTAGCAGGGTTCAAAAGGTCGTTCAGGAATTGCGAGGCGAAAAAATAGATATTGTTCCCTGGAATCTGGACCCTGCAAAGTTTGTGGTCAATGCTCTGGCTCCTGCGGTTGTTACAAAGGTTATTATAGATCAGGCCAATCAGTCTATGGAGGTAATCGTTCCCGACGACCAGCTTTCCCTTGCCATAGGGAAGCGAGGTCAAAACGTAAGGCTGGCGGCTCGACTTACCAACTGGCGTATAGACGTAATAAGCGAGAGCAGATATGAACGACTTAAAGACGAAGAATATCGCCGTCTTCTGAATCTGGAGGGTATGAACGAAGAGCTGGCGGATGCCCTTTTCGATGAAGGGATAACCTCTGTTGAAGCTTTTTTAAATACGCCGGACGAAGAGCTTGAAGACATATTGAACCTGTCTCTTCCGACGATAAGAAGTCTTAAAGAGCAGGCCCGGTTTCTCGTAAGTACCCCGGATGAGGATAAAGAAGAGTATGCCGGGCAAAAGGATGCCGCCGATGATGGTTGATGCTTTTTATGCATGGTTGAAAAAATGGCTCGCAGAGGACACAGGCCTGTCAGAATGTGTGTGGTTTGTCGAGAACGTCGCTACAAGGACGAATTGATAAGGCTGGCCGTTGATGAAGACGGTATGGTCGTAGTGGATTCAGAGGGCAGAATGCCTGGCAGAGGGGCTTACGTTTGTCCCGGCTGTGTGGATTATTTGAAATGGGGGAAAACTCTGATTAATGCCTTTAAAGGTCGGGCCCGTGGCTTTAAGGGGTTCGCGAAATCCGGTTGCAGGGAGCAAGATATCTTCTGAGGGAGTGTTTATATGGCACGCATGAGGGTTCATGAACTCGCCAAAGAATTGAAAATGAGTGCAAAAGAGCTGATGGACAAGATGCTTGAGATGGGAATTCCCGTAAAAAATCACATGAGCATGGTGAGCGATTCGGATGTTTCCTACATCCGTAGGCACTTCAAAAAGGTGGTTAAAAAGACTAGGGTTCTCGACGAAGGCGTGCAACCTCAGAAGATAATCCGAAGGAGAAGAAAGGAAACACCGACTGTAGAGCCAGAAGAAGAAACGGTGGCCGAAGGGGAGGTCCAGGAGAAAGCCGAAGTTGTCGCGAAAGAGGCAGTGTCGGAGGCGGTGGAAGCTCGGTCCGAGTCCGAAGAATTGGTTGAAGAGGTGGAGGCTCGGCCTGTCGAAAAATCCGGGGAGCCTGAGATGGTGGCCGATACTGAGCTGACGGAAGCGGAAGAAGCTGGAGAGGCTCAGGAAGTTGCCCAGGAGGTTACCGAAGAAGCCGTCGGTGATCGACTGGAGCCGGAAGGAGAAAAAGTAGTTGCCGAAGCCGACGTAATTTCCGAAACGGGTGGCATCGTACCCGAATCAGCCGAAGAGGAGCACCCGGTATCTGAGCTTGCGGAAGAGGTGTCGTCCGAAGAGAAGGCGCAGGTGGAAGTCGTTGAAGTAAAGGAGGTAGAAAGGCCGGCCGAGAGTGTCGAAGAAGTTCGTCCTCAGGAAAAAGAAGTTGAGCCGCCCCGGGCCGAGGAGGGTGCAGAGGTTTCTGAGAGGGCCGAAGAAAGGAAACAGAAAAGGCATCGCAGGCGGAAACGCAGGAAATCCAGAAAGCATGAGGCCGCTAAAATCGTTCAGCTTCCCGAGTTCATTCCCGAGCCCGAGGATGACATCGAAGAAGAGCTGGAGCAGAAGGTTCGAGTCCGTATCGAAGATGAGCCTGTAAAAAAGCCTTTCAAGGCAGGGAAAAAGTTCAGAGACCGTGCTGAAAGGAAGGGGAAAAGAGACGAAGAGGATGTGCTGGAAAAGGTATCCAGGCCGGGAAGACAGGCCGAGGAACATCGTGTTTCCGAAGAAGTACCTGAGGAGGCCGCTTCTTCGGAGGTAAAGGAAAGCCGGCCTGGAACTCTCCCGCCCAAGGCCGGTAAGAGGAAAATAAAGATAGGAGAGGCCATAACGGTCGGCGAGCTTGCCAAACAAATGGGCGTGAAGGCCGCCGAGGTGGTTAAAAAGTTATTGCTCCTCGGGCTTCCCGTAACGGTAAATCAGGCAATTGATTTCGATACGGCAGCACTTGTTGCGGCAGAATTTGAATATGAAGTGGAAAAAACGGGCTTTGAGGAAGAAGACATACTTCGTACGGAAGAAGACCGTCCGGAGGATCTGAAACCACGTCCTCCTGTGGTAACGGTTATGGGACACGTTGATCACGGGAAAACTTCTCTCCTTGACGCCATAAGGCATACCAACTTTACCGCGGAAGAAGCCGGGGGCATTACCCAGCATATAGGAGCCTACCATGTAAAACTGGATAACGGAGATGTGGTGTTTCTGGATACCCCCGGTCATGAGGCCTTTACTGCAATGAGGGCTCGAGGGGCCCGGGTTACGGACATCGTGGTTCTGGTTGTTGCGGCAGATGACGGCGTCATGCAACAGACGGTTGAGGCCATAAATCATGCCAGAGCCGCAAATGTTCCCATTATTGTAGCAATAAACAAGATTGATAAGCCTGAAGCAAACCCGGATCGGGTAAAGCGTGAGCTTGCCGAACATGGCCTTATACCCGAGGAATGGGGCGGTGACACGATAATGGTGGAAGTCTCGGCCAAGAAAAAGATCGGCATAGACGACCTTCTGGAGATGATATTGCTTCAGGCCGAGTTAATGGAACTGAAGGCCAATCCCAATAAACCGGCCAGAGGCAGGGTGATTGAGGCAAAGCTGGAGAAGGGACGTGGACCCGTTGCCACGGTTCTTATTCAGGAAGGAACGCTCAGGGTCGGGGACGCGTATGTCTGTGGCGTCCATTACGGAAGGGTGAGGAGTCTGTTTAACGATAGGGGGCAGAGAATAAGCGAAGCAGGCCCATCGATGCCAGTTGAGGTGATAGGGCTTTCCGGCGTTCCTATGGCCGGTGACGATTTTGCCGTTGTGGCAGACGAAAAACAGGCCCGGATGGTTGCAGAGCACAGACTCAGAAAACAGCGAGAAAAAGAGCTTTCCAGGACCACGAAGATCACTCTGGAAAAGCTTTATGAGCAGATCCGTGAAGGCGAACTCAAGGAACTCAACCTTATCATTAAGGCCGACGTGCAGGGTTCTCTGGAAGCCCTTACCGATGCCGTAAAACGCCTGAAACATCCAGAGATTAAGATCAATATAATTCACGGCGCTACGGGTGCCATAAACGAAACGGACATAATGCTGGCTTCGGCATCCAATGCCATAGTAATAGGCTTCAATGTGCGACCCGATAGCAAGGTTGAGGATCTTGCCCAGCGTGAACATGTCGATGTGAGGTTCTATAACGTCATCTATCAGGTGATCAACGACATAAAAGACGCAATGGCCGGATTGCTGGAACCCGAGTATCGCGAGAAAATACTTGGCCGCGCCGAAGTGCGTCAGACCTTCCATATTTCCCGTGTGGGCACGGTAGCGGGCTGTTATGTCCTTGATGGGGTGATCCAGAGAGGGGCAAAGGTCCGGGTCTTGAGAGATCAGGTGGTGGTTTACGAAGGTAAGATTGCTTCGCTGAGACGCTTCAAGGATGACGTGAAGGAGGTAAAGGCCGGTTTTGAATGCGGGATTCTCGTTGAGAATTTCAACGACGTGAAGGTGGGTGACGTTCTTGAAGCCTTTGTCATGGAAGAGATCAAACCCACCGTTGATGTGGTGGGTGAGGTCGGGAAGGATTCTGAGGAAAGTGAGCAGTAAGCCATGACGGTAGGGGTGGCGAGGATAACCTTTTACATACCGGGCGTCGCCTCATTGAAGGCCAAACGCAAGGTTGTAAAGAGCATTGTTGAGAAAAGTAAGCACAGATTTAACGTCTCCGTGGCCGAAGTGGCAGATCAGGATCTTTATCAGAAGGCTACCGTTGCCGTTGCCGTTGTCGGTAACGAAGGTCGCGAAATGAATTCCCTTCTGGACCGGATTATAGATTTTATGGAGTCCCTTGGGGTGGCGGAGATTTTAAGTCATGAGATCGAGCTTATACATTTTTCTTGAGGGTTTTATAAATGGGCGGTCAGCGTACTGAAAGAGTGGCAGACCTCATACAGAAAGAGGTGGCCTATATCATACAGCGCAAGGTCAGGGATCCGAGACTGGTGGGGATTACCATAACGGCAGTCCGTATGAGCCGCGACCTTAAAAGGGCAACCGTATTTTACTGCGATACCCTGGGTAGACATGAGCGGTCTGATATAGATGCCGCCTTTGCAAAGGCAAGAACGTTCATAAGGCGTGAACTTGCCGAAAGGGTATATCTGAGGTACCTGCCCGATCTCAGCTTTGTTTACGATGATTCCTTTGATTACGGTGAAAAAATCGACCTGCTTCTGAGGAAAATCCATGGAAATGGGTAGTCGATCCCGGGTTGAGGCAGAACTCTTTGCCCGTGAAAGGTATCTCCTGCTTACACACGTAAGGCCCGACGGGGACGCCATAGGATCGCTTCTTGCTCTTGCTCTTGCTCTTGAGGGTATGGGGAAAAGTGTTCGGCCCTTATGCAAGGATGGAGTCCCGGGCTATTTATCCTTCCTGCCCGGAGCAGACAGGGTTGTTACCATCCTGCCCGACAATGCCGCTTACGATGTGGTGGTTTATCTGGATTGTGGGGCAGAAGATAGAGCCGGTGATGAGTTCCTGCCGGCCAGGTTTCCCGATTCTCTCATAATAAGCATAGATCATCATTTACAGGAAAACCCTTTCGGACATGTCTTCTGGATAGACAGTCGGGCCAGCAGCACCTGTGAGATGCTCTATCATATCTTCTCCGATTGTGGAGTTTCTCTAACGCCGGATATTGCCACCTGCTTGTACACGGGGATCTCGACCGATACCGGCTCCTTTCAGTACTCCAATACGAACGAAAGAGTTTTAAGAATTGCGGCCGACTTGGCTGCAGCCGGAGCCGATCCCTATTACGTTTCAACTCAGGTTTATGAGTCGGCATCTCCCGCAAGGCTTTTATTACTCGGGCGTGTCCTTAACACCCTTTCCTATCACGGTGGCAAAGCCGTTGCGGTTGCACGGTTGACCCAAAAGATGATCCGGGAAGTCGGCGCGGACTCTGATGACAGCGAAGGTTTCGTTAACATGTTGCGGCAGGTTAAGCCGGTTAAAGTTGCGGTCCTGATCAAGGAAGATGAGGAGGGCGGGGTCGTAAGGGTTAGTCTCAGATCCAAGAACTCCTACGATGTTGCGGCCTTTTCCCGGTGTTTTGGGGGAGGCGGCCACGTAAACGCCGCGGCCTTCGAAATGCGCGGGGCCATAGAGGATGTGGAAAGAAAAGTAATAAAAGAGCTCTGTGGTTTTTTCGGTTTCGACAATCCCGGTCATAAGGAGGGTGGGGGGACTTAAGTAGATGGGCAATCGGGAACTGGACGGAATAATAGTTGTAAATAAACCGGTAAATATGACTTCTTTTTCGGTTGTGGAAAGGATTAAGCGGCTGATTAAGGCACGAAAGGTCGGGCACGGAGGGACTCTTGATCCCTTTGCGGAAGGCGTTCTGGTTGTCTTGTTGAATCGTGCTACCAGACTTGCCGACCAGTTTCTTGAAAGTGACAAGGTTTACAGATTTGTCTTAAGGCTGGATGCCGAGACGGATACTCTTGATTGCACGGGAAATGTCGTCCGCCGTTATGACGGGCCTCCGCCGTCTTATGAACGCATTGTAGAAGCACTCGAGAAATTCAAGGGCGAAAGGGAGCAACAGATACCGGCCTACTCGGCTGCGAAGATCAACGGTAAAAGGCTTTACAAACTTGCCAGAAAAGGCCTTCAGGTTGAAAGGCCTTATAAGAAGGTCAGGATTTATCGACTGGAACTCCGTCGGTATGAGTGGCCAAGGGTCGAACTGGAAGTCCATTGTTCCAAGGGGATGTATGTAAGGCAGTTGGGTGCAGATATAGCCGGAGCGCTGGGTTGTTGCGGGCACATTGAGCAGTTGGCCAGATTGAGGAGCGGTCCTTTTGGAATTGAAGATTCATGGACGATGGAGGAGATCCACGAGGCCGTCCGGTCCGGAAGTGTAGATCGCCTCGTTATTCCCATGGTTGACGCACTCGAACATTTGCCCGAAGCAGTTATGGAAGAAGATCATCTGATTGAGAAACTCCGCAACGGTCAGCTCGATGCACTATGGGCATCAAGATGGCGAAATATGCTTGAAAAAGATACGCCTGTTCGCATAGTAACTCCGGGTCGGGATAAGCTTCTGGCTTTGTGGTGGCCGGCGGGAAGCCGTAGAAAAAGAGATTCTTTAAAGGTGTTATTTTAGAACAAACTTCGTCAAAGGAGGGTGAAAAAAGTGGCTCTGACTCCAGAACGTAAAAAAGAGATCATCGAGAATTTTAAAATACATCCAAATGATACGGGTTCACCCGAGGTTCAGATTGCTCTGTTAAGCGAGAGGATAAACTATCTTACCGAACACTTTAAGGTCCACAAAAAGGACCATCATTCTCGTAGAGGGTTGCTCAAGCTGGTTGGGCAGAGAAGACGACTTTTGAATTACCTTAAGCGAAAAGATATAAACAGATATCTCAGTATTGTGGAGCGATTGGGCCTGAGGGGTTAAAAGCCCCCGGCAGAGAAGACTCCATGCGAGGGGAGTAAAACAAGTATGAAAAAGTCCGTTAGTGTGACTGTTGGAGGTAGGGAGTTAATAATTGAGGCCGGGCATCTGGCCCGGCAGGCCAGTGGAGCTGTAATCGTTCGTTACGGCGATACGGTGGTGCTGGTTTCGGCAGTTAGAGAAGATCGGGTGCGCGAGGGGATTGATTTCGTTCCTTTGCTGGTTGACTATCAGGAAATGAGTTATGCTGCGGGGCGCATCCCGGGAGGCTTTTTCCGAAGAGAGATTGGGCGCCCCAGCGAGAAAGAGACTCTGACATCCCGGCTGATAGACCGTCCTATACGCCCGCTTTTTCCGAAGAAGTATAACCATGAAATCCAGGTGATTGCCACGGTTCTTTCGGTGGATCAGGAGAACGAACCCGATGTGCTTGCCATAACCGGTGCATCTGCGGCTCTCCACATTTCGCCTGTTCCCTTTCAGGGTCCCGTTGCGGCTGTGCGTGTGGGGAGGGTTGGGGGTGAGTTTATCATCAATCCCAGTGCTGCTCAGCTGGAACAGAGCGATATGAACGTCGTTGTTGCTGGGACCCGAGACGCCATCGTCATGGTTGAAGGAGGCGCTCTTTTCGTGCCCGAAGAAGATCTTCTGGAAGCTCTGGAGGTAGCCCATCGTGAAATCCGTCCGATTATAGAGGCTCAGGAGGAACTGCGCCGTCTTGTTGGCAGGGATAAGGAGGTGTGGGAAGCTCCGCCCATAGATGAGGCCCTTGTTAATGCAGTTCGTGAAAGAGCCCGGGACAGGCTCAGGGAAGCTGTCACGATTGCAGATAAGGTCGCCAGAAAGAACCGCAAAAAGGAGATTCTTGAAGAGCTTGTTGCCGAGCTTTCGGAGCAATTCCCGGGACAGGAAGCGGAGATAGCTGAGGTTTTCGGTGATCTCGAGCGCGAAGTCGTCCGAAAGATGATGCTTACAGAAAGGCGACGTATTGACGGACGCCGCTTTGATGAAATCCGGCCGATCGACATATCCGTTGGATTCCTTCCAAGAACCCATGGGTCTGCTTTGTTCAGACGGGGTGAAACCCAGGTTCTTGCTGTGACAACCTTGGGTTCTTCTGCAGATGAACAGAAGATCGAGGCTCTTACGGGCGAGACCTTCAAGTCTTTCATGCTTCATTATAATTTTCCACCCTACTGCGTCGGTGAGGTTAAGCCTCTGAGAGGTCCGAGCCGAAGAGAGATAGGACATGGGGCTCTTGCCGAGAGAGCCGTAAAGCCCATTTTGCCCGACTGCGAAACCTTTCCCTATACAATTCGTGTGGTGTCCGAGGTTCTGGAGTCCAACGGCTCAAGCTCCATGGCTACGGTTTGCGGCGCCACCCTGTCGCTGATGGATGCAGGCGTTCCGGTTAAAGACATGGTGGCCGGCATCGCTATGGGGCTTGTGAAGGAGGGCGACGAGGTCATAGTTTTGACCGACATCATCGGTGACGAGGATCATCTGGGAGACATGGACTTCAAAGTGACCGGTAACGAAAAGGGTGTAACGGCTCTCCAGATGGACATAAAGATTACGGGGATAAGCCGGGAGATCATGAGAAAGGCTCTTCAGCAGGCACGGGACGCAAGGCTTATCATCCTTGAAAAGATGAGGTCGGTGCTTTCTTCTCCAAGGCCTGCTCTTTCTCCCTATGCGCCGAGGATTAAGGTGATCTGCATTCCGCCTGAAAAAATCAGGGACGTTATCGGCCCTGGTGGTAAGGTAATTAAACAGATTATCGCCGAGACGAACACCAAGATAGACATTGAAGAAAACGGCAGGGTCATTATCATGGGCTCCACCGAAGAAGCCTGTGAAAAGGCAGCCGAGAAGATCAAGGAAGTAACGATGGAACCGGAGTTGGGGCAGATCTATCTGGCAAGAATCACCAGGGTAACGGACTTCGGTGCCTTTGCTGAAATAAGACCAAATCTCGAAGGGCTTATTCACATTTCTCAACTGGACAACAAGCGGGTAAAAAAGGTCAGTGACGTCGTGAAGGAAGGGGATGAGGTCCTCGTCAAGGTAATAGAAATCGACAAGGACGGTAGAGTCAAACTAAGCCGCAAAGCAGTTCTCGAGAAAACGCAACCGGCCCGCAAGTAGGAAGAGCGCTTTTTGAAGAGGCAGCCTCAGGGCTGCCTTAATTCCATTTCGCAAAAAGAGAGCTTTATGGTTCAGAAGACACGGTTGGAAAACGGCATAAGGGTTCTTTCTCAGCACTGTCCCAATACCCACGTTGTATCTGTTGGAATATGGATTGACAGTGGTTCCAGAGATGAACTTCCTTCCATGGAAGGGATTACTCACTTTCTGGAGCATATGTTTTTTAAGGGGACGGAAAGAAGAACGACCAGGGATATTGCCGTGGAGCTTGATATCCTGGGCGGTATGTCCAATGCCTTCACTACCAAGGAAAACCTTTGTTTTTACGGCAAAGTTCTGGATAAAAATCTCCCCAGGTTGATGGACATATTCTGCGATATTCTGCTTCATGCCAGGATGGACGAAAGGGAGCTCGAAAAAGAGCGGTTCGTCATTCTTCAGGAAATCAGCATGGTGGAGGATACACCGGAAGACTACGTTCACACCGTGGCCTGCGAGAAGTTCTGGAAAGGCCACCCGTTGGGTCATCCCATTTGCGGCTACAGAGAAACCGTACAGCGTTTCAGGCGAGAGGACATACTTAAATTCAAAGATCAGATTATTCATCCCGAACAGGTTGTGGTATCCGCCGCAGGAAGCGTAAGGCATGATGAACTGGTCGAGATGGTAAACGATGGACTGGGACGCCTTAGAGCGAACGGACGAGGCCGTCCTCCGAGGACTTCTCCTGAACCGGTCGTTTTCCGCGATTACATCAGAAAAGATCTCGAGCAAACCCATATATGCCTTCTCATGCCGGGTGTATCCCTCCATGATGAAGAGCGTTTCGCCGTGTATATTCTTAATATCGTGCTGGGTAACAGCATGAGCAGCCGGCTTTTCCAGGAGGTAAGGGAAAAAAGAGGGCTGGCTTATAATATCTACTCATTTCTCCATTGCTGTGAGGATACCGGGGTGTTTGGGGTCTATGCGGCCGTGGCTCCCGAAAAGCTGGCAGAGTGCTTCAAGGTGATCTGGAACGAAATGGAAGAACTGATAGCCGGTGGGGTAAGTGAGACCGAGATTTCCGGCGCAAAGGACTGCGCCGTGGGCGGCATGTATCTCAACCTCGACAGTACCGACGCTCTGATGAACAGAATCGCCCGTAACGAGTTTCTTTACGGACATGAGGTCGCTCCCGACGAGATTGAAAAAAAGATCTACGGCGTTTCCTCTGAAAACCTGGGTAAATGGTTTGCCCGGGTCTTTCCCGATAGGGTGTCAATCCTTGTCGTGGGCCCCTCTGATAAACAACAGGTGGATTTGGTTATGAAGGTCTGAAACAATTGCGAGTTTGCAATGGCCGACTTAAGGATACAGATACTTGCCAGTGGGTCCAAGGGTAATGCCCTTCTGGTATGGACGGATAACACGTGCATCATGGTAGATGCAGGACTTTCGGGAAAAGCTATAACGGAAAAAATGAAATTCTCGCCCGTTGATCCGGGGGATGTTGATGCAATTCTGGTTTCCCACGAACACATAGACCATGTAAGAGGCATTGGTGTGTTGAGCCGAAGGTACAATATGCCGGTGTATCTTTCCGAAGGGACCTTGACGTCCCTTCCCAAAAGCGTTGGAGAAATAAAAAACTATCGCATCTTCAGACGGGGAAGAAAGTTCACCGTTGGGGATATTTCCGTACAGCCTTTTTCACTGTCTCATGATGCCGAGGAACCGGTGGGCTTTGTTCTGTCAGGTGATGGAAAAAAGATCGCCCTTTGCACCGATCTCGGGATGGTTACCGAGCTGGTAAAGGTACATCTCAGGTACTGTAATCTGATTGTCGTTGAGGCAAATCACGAAGTGGATCTGCTGATGAACGGGCCTTATCCGTGGGAATTAAAACAGCGCATACGAAGCCGTCTGGGACATCTTTCCAACGAAGAGAGTATCGCCCTCTGTCGGGAAGTCTATCATTGCGATCTTCACGCCGTATGTTTTGCTCATCTCAGTGAAATCAATAACTCACCTGAACGGGTTCGAAGTCATATCAACGGGCTGAGGGAAGATGGGAGGTGGAAGGAGGTCCGTTTATTTATTGCGGATCAGTATGAGCCAACAGGTGTGATTACAATTTAGCAGGAAGGAGAAAAATGGTTGATTATCTGCCCAAGACAATCCTCGTACCCCTGGATGAAGATGAAGCCTATACGGGGTGTGTTGAGTTCGTTCATGCCCTTTATCCGGAAAAGGATAGGTTAACCCTGATTCTTCACTACATTGAGCCTCCCCTGGCTCCGGTCTACAAGGGCACGCCATCAAGTCCCGCGATGCGGGAGAAGAAAAAGAATCTTCTGGCCGAAAGGCGAGAAAAGACCAAGGCAATTCTCGACAGGGCCAGACGGAGGCTTGTGGAACTGGGGTTTTCTGAAGAGCTTGTCCAGGAGCATGTGCAGGAGCGAGAGCTAAGCGTTGCCCATCATGCGTGCAGATTGGCGGATATGAAAAAGGTGGATGCGGTGGTAGTACCCAAGAAAATAACCAGCAAGCTCGAGGGCTTTCTCAAGGGTAATCCCACTCCGGACTTTCTGCATCACTGCCTGGTTAGCCCTATATGGTTCGTTGAAGGAAGACCCTCCACGGAAAGGGCTGTCCTTGCCGTGGGGCCGGAGAATACTTCACTTCGTGCCGTAGATCATGCAGGTTTTATGCTTGCCGAAACCAAAACGCTGGTGGATCTCGTTCACGTTAGCAGCCGGGTGTCGGGGGTAATATCGTCGGGGGTTGAAACGAAGAGTGCCGACTATCTCAGATGGGAGTCCTCTTCCCAGAACAGGGAAGCCAGGACCTTTATGGACGAATCCGTGAGGATCTTGATAAATGCGGGGTTTACTCCTGACAGGATCCGACTCGTCGTTCATCCCGGTAAAAACGTGGCCGATTCTCTGCTGGATTACTGCAGGGTGGTAAAGGCCGGCATCGTCGTGCTGGGTCATTCCAAGCCGGGCGGAACCTGGGGGTTTCTAAAGAGTAGCATTACCGAAAAGCTCATTTCGTCGGCCATGAACCTGAGCGTCTGGGTCAATCAGTGATTTACGGGGTATTGCGGTGGAAAAGCGGTCTGACTTCAACGGGCGCACGGGTTATCTTGATTGTTTTTCCGGCGTGAGCGGAGATATGCTGCTGGGTGCCGTAGTGGATGCGGGGGTTGAGGCCTCTGAACTTTTTGCACGGGTTGAAGAGGTCACGGGCCCGGAGGTTTTCGACTGGCGCGTTACCCGTGAGAAACGAGGGTATCTCTGGGGTACCAGGGTGATTGTTGAAGCCCGAAGCAGGGCCTTCAGGTCCTACGGCCACATTCGTGAATTTGTCGAAAAAAGCCTGCTGGAAGAAAAGCATAAAAGGGTCGTCCTGGCCGTTTTTGAAAAGCTGGCCGCTGCTGAAGCGAAAATCCATAACCTGAACATAGAGGATGTGCATTTTCATGAGCTCGGCTCCGTCGATACCGTGGTGGATGTTATCGGAACCGTTTTGGGAATGGATCTTCTGGGTATAACCTCCCTTTACGCCTCTCCGCTTCCTATGGGACGGGGGTTCATAAGCTCTCATCATGGGTTGTTACCCGGCCCTGCTCCTGCAACGCTTGAGGTTCTAAAGGGTGTGCCTGTATATGGAACGGTCAAGGAGAGAGAGCTCGTGACACCCACAGGGGCGAGCCTTTTGGCGGTTCTGTGCCGCGGTTTTGGCGAGATACCTCCGATGAGAATAGATCGAATTGGCTACGGAGTTGGAACTCATGAAGACGATCACCCCCCGAATCTTCTGAGACTCCTCGTTGGTATTGAGACGGCCGAACGACTCTGCGAGACTCTGGTTGTGGGGGAGACCAACATCGACGACATGAATCCGGAGTTTTTCTCCCATCTTTACGAACAGCTCTTCACCGAAGGCGCCCAGGATGTGTGGATAGTACCTTCCTATATGAAGAAAAACCGACCCGGCTGGGTGCTTTCCGTACTCTGCAGTGAAGCGCTTCTGGAGCGCATTCAGTCCGTCATATTCAGGGAAACCACCTCGTCGGGTATGAGATGGCAGAGTGTTAGGAGATTTTCGCTGAAGCGAGACTCCTCCGTGCTGGAGACGCCTTACGGATCACTGAGGATCAAGGTGTTTGAGGTGATGCCCGGCTTAAAAAAGGCCTATCCTGAATACGCCGATTGTGTGGATCTGGCATCCAGGGCGGGAGTTAGCGTGAGAGAAATATACGAATATGCAATGTCACAGGTGCAGGGAGTACTGGAAGAAGACCTATGAAGCCGGTTAAGGGTTCTCTGGTAGTCATTGGCGATGAAGTTCTTTACGGTCACGTTCAGGATGCCCACGTTAAAACCGTTGGACGCCTTTTACTGAAAAAGGGTTTTACAATTCAGGAGGTTCGCATTCTGGGCGATGATCCTGATCTTCTGGCAGAAGCTCTTGCCGAGCTTATTCGGAAGACGGATTTTGTCGTCACAACAGGCGGCTTGGGACCCACGACCGACGATGTGACCTGCGAAGCTCTCTGCAGGGCCTTCGGTCTGAAGCGTATCCCCGACGAAGAGTACAAAAAACACTTTCAGAGACATCTCAGGCAGTTCGGGATTCCGTGGAAGGATGCTTTCGAGAAGATGACCCATCTCCCCGAGGGTGCGGTCAAGCTGGCACTTGACAGACCGATGGCAGGATTTGCCATTGAGGTCAGAGGGAAGCCACTTTATTGCCTTCCGGGTGTTCCCCATGAGGTCGAGTATTTGATCGGGAAAGAGGTGCTGCCTGAGCTGGAAAAGATCTTTACGGCAAGACGCTGTGTGGTCCGGAGGGTTATCAGAGTTCAGGGGATGTACGAGTGGGAAATTGCGGAAAGGCTCGCGGATGCCGAAAAAACAGATCCCGGCTTTGAATCTGTCAGGATAGGATACCTTCCCAGACCGGAAGGCGAAACCTGGGTAACCATAACGCTACAGGCCGAGGACTTTGCAAAAGCAGAAAACGAAATTAAAAGGGTCGTCGGCTATGTCATCGACAGGATTGGAGCAGGCTTCGTGAGTGGAACGGATGATGATTCCCTGGAAAAGGTCGTCGGTGAACTGCTGAGAAAGAAGGGAATGAAGCTGGCCGTAGCAGAGTCGTGTACCGGAGGTTTGTTGGCCGAAAGGATTGTGTCCGTTCCCGGTGCTTCTGACTACTTTGATCGTGGTTTCGTCGTGTACAGTAACGAAGCCAAAGAGGAACTGCTCGGTGTGCCTGCAGAAACTCTAAAGCTTTACGGTGCGGTAAGCGAGCGGACGGCTGTGGAGATGGTTAAAGGGGCGTTGAAGCGCTCTAGGGCGGACATTGCCGTTGGTATTACCGGAATTGCAGGGCCCGGAGGTGGAAGTTCCACAAAGCCCGTAGGAACCGTTTACATAGGATACGGCACGAGGGGAAAAATTAAGGCCGAAAGGTTTTTATTCCACGGAGATCGAGAACTTATTCAAAGGAGAACGGCACACGAAGCTTTGAGGCTCCTATGGCAGGAACTGAAAGAGTGATTCGAGCCTTTGTGGCAATAGACCTTCCCGATAGGGTTAAGGAGCACCTGAGCGAATTGATGAAGTCGCTGGTAAGGGATGTGCCCGACGGGGTTAAATGGGTAAATGCTTACGGGGTACACATAACCCTTAAATTCCTGGGAGATGTCAGAGAGACGCAGATTCCGGATCTGGAAAAAGTAATCCGCGAAGTAGCTGGAAAGTACGGTAGTTTTTCGTTATTTCTCAAGGGATGTGGAGCTTTTCCTTCAATCAAAAAGGCGAGAGTGATCTGGGTGGGCGTTGACGGAGATGTTGGACTGCTGGGCGATTTTAAAAAAGAGCTGGATAACTATCTGGAACCTCTTGGTTTTCCCGAAGAAGACAGAGAGTTCAGGCCTCACGTGACTCTTGGTCGTGTTCGCAGGCCTTCCGGTAATCCTTCGCTTGCGAAAAGCATTGCGTCCCGGATGGCTTTTAAAACCGATTTTTTTACGGTGGAAGACGTGGTACTCTATCAAAGCATCCTGAAACCCGATGGAGCCGAGTACAGACCGATTGCCAGGATAAGATTGGGAGGAGTTTAAATAAATACTGGGCTAATAAGACCGGAGGTATAAGTTGTCATGACGAACGGAACGGATGAGCGTCGCAGGGTGATTGAAGCGGCGCTGTCGCAGATTGAAAAGCAGTACGGAAAGGGGGCCATCATGAGGCTTGGTGAGAAGGCTCATGAGGTGGCCCATCCCGTTATACCCACCGGGGCAATATCGCTCGATCTGGCTTTGGGAATTGGAGGCGTTCCCCGGGGTAGAATTATCGAGATTTACGGGCCCGAATCCTCGGGGAAAACTACACTGGCTCTCCATATAATAGCCGAAGCTCAGAAACAAAGCGGTGTGGCCGCTTTTATCGACGCAGAACACGCTCTGGATGTGACCTACGCCAGGCGACTGGGGGTCAACGTAGAGGATCTGCTCATAAGCCAGCCGGATTACGGTGAACAGGCTCTTGAGATTGCCGAAATCCTGGTGAGGAGTAACGCCATCGATGTAATTGTAATAGATTCGGTGGCCGCACTGGTGCCCAAAGCTGAGATCGACGGCGAAATGGGTGACGCTCACGTAGGACTCCAGGCCCGGCTCATGAGCCAGGCGTTGAGGAAGCTCGTGGCCGCCATTAACAAGTCGAAAACCTGCGTGATCTTTATAAACCAGATCCGGTCGAGAATCGGGGTCATGTTTGGACCGACGGAGACGACCACCGGCGGTAATGCCCTGAAGTTTTACGCAACTATACGCTTAGAGATAAAGCGGGTTGGCGCCATAAAGGAAGGTACGGAAACCATAGGCAACCGCGTAAGGGTTAAGGTCGTTAAGAACAAAATTGCACCGCCCTTCAGAGAAACCGAGTTTGACATCATATTCCAGGAGGGCATTTCCCGTGAGGGAGATGTGCTCGATCTTGCGGCGGAACTCGGTGTGGTCAGCAAATCGGGTGCCTGGTACTCTTATGGAGATGTGCGTCTCGGACAGGGGCGTGAAAATGCCAGAAAGTTTCTTAAAGAACACCCCGAAGTTCTGTCCGAGCTTGAGGCTCGTGTTAGGGAGATAAAGCAGTTGCCTTTTCGAAAACCCTTGAGCCCTGAAGAAGAAGTAGGGGCCGTTGACGAAATCGCATGAGATTTAACGGGGGATGGAGGTAAGTTCATGAAGAAAGCCGGGGAAATCAGATCCGAGTTTTTGCAGTTTTTCAGGGATAGAGGCCATACAATCGTGAAGAGTTCTTCTCTAATCCCCCGGGATGATCCTACCCTTCTTTTCACCAACGCCGGCATGGTTCAGTTTAAACGGTGTTTCCTTGGAGAGGAGAAGCGGCCTTATGTGAGGGCGGCTTCCAGTCAGAAGTGCATGAGAGCCGGTGGTAAACACAACGACCTTGAAAATGTGGGCTACACTGCAAGGCATCACACCTTTTTTGAAATGCTCGGAAACTTTTCTTTTGGCGATTATTTCAAAAAAGAAGCCATAGAATTTGCCTGGGAGTTTCTCGTCAATTATCTGAAACTGCCGCAGGACAAACTTTACGCTACAGTCCATGAGGGCGATGCGGGGATGAATCTCGGCCCCGATG
Source organism: Thermodesulforhabdus norvegica (assembly GCF_900114975.1). Classification (NCBI taxonomy): domain Bacteria; kingdom Pseudomonadati; phylum Thermodesulfobacteriota; class Syntrophobacteria; order Syntrophobacterales; family Thermodesulforhabdaceae; genus Thermodesulforhabdus; species Thermodesulforhabdus norvegica. Next base: position 48,162 of record NZ_FOUU01000010.1, on the reverse strand, counting down.
ATGAAGCTCGGGAACTCTGGGCGCGGTATCTTCCGGAAGACAGAATTCTTGCCTTTCCCACAAAAGACAATTTCTGGGCTATGGGAGATACGGGACCCTGTGGCCCCTGTTCGGAAATTATCATCGACCAGGGTCCGGAGTTCGGCTGCGGTTCTGCCGATTGTAAGCCGGGCTGTGACTGCGATCGTTATCTGGAGTTATGGAACCTGGTCTTCATGCAATTCGATCGTAAACCCGATGGAACACTGGTACCCCTGCCGCGACCCAGCATTGATACGGGTATGGGGCTTGAGCGTATAGCGGCCGTGGTACAGGGCGTCCCGTCCAACTACGATATAGACCTGTTTAAACCGATAATGGAGAAGATCGAGGAGCTGAGCGGGCATCGGTACGGCGCCGACAAAACAAAAGATGTCTCCATTAAAGTAATAGCCGATCACAGCCGTGCTGCCGCCTTTCTGGTCGGGGATGGAGTGCTTCCGTCCAACGAAGGACGGGGTTATGTCCTCAGGCGGGTTATCAGACGGGCGCTGCGACATGGTCGATTTTTGGGGCTTGATCGGCCCTTTCTCCATGAAGTTGCTCTGGCTGTTATGGAGAGCATGAAGGACGCCTACCCGGAGTTGATTGAGAACCGCAGGTATATTACCGAAGTGATAAAGTACGAGGAAGAGCGCTTCAATGAAACTCTGGATTTTGGACTAAGGCTTCTGAATCAGGAAATAGAAAGACTGAAGGATACGGGTCAATCGACCATACCGGGAGAGCTCGTGTTCAAGCTTTACGATACTTACGGCTTCCCCACGGATATTGTGACCGATATGGCCCGCAGTATCGGCTTTTCGGTGGATCTCGAAGGTTATGAGAGCCTTATGAAGGAACAGCGGGAGCGCTCGAGGCTTCACTGGAAAGGAAGCGGCGAAGCCGCCGTCGAAGGGGTTTATAAGGAAATCGGCCGGGAAGTCGCCACCGTCGAATTTGTGGGATACGAAACCCTGGAGACCGAAGGCAGAATTCTCGCCATTATCGCCGGAAATAAACGGTTGAATGCAGCGTCACGGGGTGACAGGGTTGAAATAGTCACCGATAGGACTTCTTTTTACGGTGAATCGGGTGGTCAGGTGGGAGACAGAGGCCTGATAGAGGGACCGAAAGGGGCTGTCACCGTCGTTGATACTAAAAAACTCCCGGGCGATCTGATCCTGCATGTCGGTGAGGTTACGGAAGGAAGTATAGAGGTTGGGGAAAGTGTAAGGCTTGTTGTGGATGCGGAAGCGCGGGCTGACACGGCACGACATCATACTGCCACCCACCTTCTGCATGCCACTCTTAGAAAGGTACTTGGAGAACACGTCAAACAGTCGGGATCACTTGTTGCTCCGGATCGCCTGCGCTTCGATTTTACGCACTTCAGGGCTCTTACGCCCGAAGAACTGGAAACCGTTGAAAATCTCGTAAACGAAGAGATCAGGAAAAACCGATCCGTCTGCATAACTCAGATGTCCTACGATGAAGCCGTAAGAACAGGTGCCGTGGCTCTCTTCGAAGAGAAATACGGAGATGTTGTCAGGGTTGTTGAGGTTCCGGGTTTAAGTAAAGAGCTCTGTGGAGGAACCCATGTCAGGGCAACCTCCGATATCGGGGCCTTCTTTATTCTGAACGAATCGGGCATAGCAGGAGGCGTCAGGCGTATTGAGGCCGTGGCGGGCAGAGCTGCCGTAAGATGGGTCCAGAACCAGCGGCGCATGCTCAGAGAACTTGCAGACATACTGCGTGTGCCGATGGAAAACGTTAAAGACAGGGTTGAAAAGCTTCTCGAGCGGGAAAAACAACTGGAGAAGGAAATAGAAAGACTGAAGTACGAGATCACGGCTGCCGCTTCCAGAGATGTGCTGGCATCGCCTGAAGCAATGGGTGATGTTCGGGTTATTGTATCGGAAGCGGACGTGGATGATCACGCTGCCATGAGAGAAGTTTACGATCGGTTTAAAGAGCGATACAGGGATAAAGCAGTTCTGGTTCTCGGTGGAAGGACAGAAGATAAGGCCTTGCTGCTGGTGGGCGTTTCCAGGGATCTTACCGGGCGAATTCATGCAGGGGACTTAATAAGAGAGCTGGCTTCGGTCGTCGGAGGCCGTGGAGGTGGCCGACCTGACATGGCACAGGCTGGGGGACCTAACCCTGAGAAACTGGGAGAAGCCCTTGAAAAAGCCCGCGAAATACTTCGACGGGTCCTGACGACCGCATAGGAAAAAGGTGGTCCTGTCATGTCTGTGCGGATCGTGGATTCCGGCACCTTCTACATAGGCAAGAGGCAGATTCTTACACTGGAAGCCATTCTGGGAACCTGTGTCGGTCTGGCGCTCATCGACCGAAAAAACGATATTGCGGGATTGTATCATATACTGTTGCCCGAACCGCCCGACCCCGGAACGGATTTTCAGCGAGAAGCTTATGCTTCCACAGGACTGCCGGTATTTTTAAGTGAAATGGTGCGGCGAGGAGCGGACCCGGCACGCCTGGAAGCCCACATTGCCGGTGGAGCTCTTGTAGGGCCCGTGTCTGAAGAAGACTTTATCATGAACATCGGGGGTGAAACCTTCGATGTTGTCGAGTCCTTTCTCAGGGAGAATAACATTCCCATCGTTTACTTAGAAACGGGGGGATTTTTTGCCTGTCGGATCCAGCTGGACATGCGCAATTTCTCCGTAAGGGTTGACCCTTTTGAATCGCCCGAAGGCTTTAACATAGAGCGATTTCCCAGGCCAACCCGTGAAGACCTCATCGGAACCGTAAGCCAGCTTAAACCCATCCCTCAGGTGGCTTTGAAAATCCTTGATATGGTGAAAAGGGGAGACTACAGTTTTGCCGAGATCTCCGAAGAAGTTCGAAAAGATCAGGTTATAGCAGCAAAGATTCTGGCTTTTTGTCAATCTCCGATGTTTCGACTGCCCCACGGGATTCAGTCGATTGATAGAGCCCTTGTCGTGTTGGGTGAACGAAGACTTCTTCAGGCGGTGCTAATGGCCTATTGTGAAGATGTTTTCCGCTGTGCAACAGGCGGCTACAGCATGTGTCGTGGCGGTCTTTTTAACCACGCCGTTACCACTGCACACATAGCTCAGGCTCTGGCCAGATCCTTTAACCTCCCGGAAGATCAGGCATATACGGCCGGCCTTCTTCATGACATAGGGAAAATAGTGCTGGATCATTATATCCATCCCGTTGCGCCCTACTTCTACAGAAAGGTTCTCAATGAGGGAAGATCTCTTGTGGAAATTGAAAAGAGCGTTTTCGGAGTAACCCATATTGATACGGGTGAAATTCTCTGCAGGGAGTGGGAATTGCCCGATGCGGTTTACAGGGCCGTTAGAGGTCATGAGTTATCCGAATTCGATGAAGCCGGTAACATGCTGATCCGCATAATAAAAATGGCCAATTTTCTTTCGGGGACTTTCCTGCCCGGTCAATCTCTTTCGGCCGTTGGTGCTGCTGACGCTGCGGGGATTGTCAGGGGAGTACCTCTGGGCAAAGGCCAGCTTCTTGAAGTGCTGGGAGCCGCTTCGGAAGTTTCCAGAGCTGTAAAATCATGAGAGGCGGGGTCTTTTCATCTGTTAAAGTGGTCGTTTTTGATTGCGATGGAGTTCTGTTCGACTCCCGTGAGGCGAACATTCGGTACTACAACTATATACTTGAAAGATTTGGGTACCCTCCCGTTTCGCCCGAACAGGTTGAATACGTACACACTCACTCCGTCAAAGAATCTATATTCTACCTCATTAAAGATCCTGATAAAGCCGGTCAGGCTCTGGAATATGCCCGTCGGGTCGATTTTTCGCTTTTCTTTCCTTATATGGATCTGCACGATGGAGCGAAAGCCTGCCTGAAAGCTTTGAAGACTTACCGATACGGACTTGCGGTTGCCACGAATAGAACGGCTTCAACTCGTGGAGTACTTGCTCATTTTGGAATAGACTGTTTTTTTGACTACATAATCTGTGCGGCCGACGTGAAGAATCCCAAGCCACATCCTGAAATGCTCGAAAGGATCCTGTCGTACTTTAAGGTGCCTGCTGATGCCGTTATCTATGTTGGAGACTCCGCCGTTGATCAGGAATGTGCAAGAAAGGCCGGGGTACTCTTCGTATCTTTTAAAAATCCCGACTTGGACGCTGATGTTCATGTGGGGGGATTTCAGGATTTACTGTTCCTGCTGACCCCGGTAAGCGCCTGACTTATGGATGCGAAAGATTTTTTAAACCATGAGCCCTGTTTAAGATTGTTCGTCTCCATGTAATCCACAAGCATTGCAATGTTTTTCTGTTTCTCCAGGGTCCACGAAGGTGCAACCAGTTCGTTTCTATGGGGATCCCCGGTTACTCTCTGGATAACCACATGGGGCGGAAGGCATGCCAGGAATCTCGCCGCTATGCGAACGTAATCTTCGCGTTCGAGGCATTTATACTGTCCCTTGAGGTACATCTGTTCAAGGACGGTATCTTTGATCACGTAGAGCACATGAATCTTGATGGCCTGAATGTCCAGACCCGCCAAAAACTTCGCCGTCTCCAGCATGTCTTCTTCGGTTTCACCGGGGAGACCGAGTATAACATGAACACATACGGGTATGTTCAGTCGCCGTGTTGCGTCCACAGCCTTTACGAAGGTTGCAACATCGTGGCCTCTGTTTATTATTTTGAGAGTCCTATCGTGGGCAGACTGAAGGCCGTATTCGAGACATAGATAGGTTCTTTTTTGCAGGAAAGCCAAATAGTCCAGGATTTCTTCGTTTACGCAGTCAGGTCGTGTCCCGATGGTGATTCCCACGACGTCCTTAACGCTCAGGGCTTCTTCGTAAAGAGATTTCAACCTGGGCAAAGGAGCATAGGTATTGGAAAAGGATTGGAAATAGGCCAGAAATTTTTCGGCCTTAAATCTCTTCCGGAGGTATTCCATTGAGTTGTCTATCTGCTCTCTTATTGATAGTGCCCGTTCGTGAGCTCCCGTGCCCGACCCTCTGGCGTTGCAATAAATGCACCCCCCTGTTCCAGCTGTACCGTCCCTGTTGGGACAGGTCAGGCCGGCATCCAGAGAAATCTTATGAACTCTGCATCCGAATTTCTCGGTCAAAAATTGTTTGTATTCCCGGTAAGGTTTTCTCATGAAATCCTTTAACCTCGCTAAAAAATAGCACCAGGCGTAAAAACTTTAACATCGGCAAAAGTTTTTTTGAAGCTTGAGTTTCGGCGTTCCATTGTGATAGGTATTAAAAAAACAATGCCGCCTGGGTGGCGGAATAGGCAGACGCATGGGACTTAAAATCCCATGGGGCTTTGTCCCCGTGCGGGTTCGATTCCCGCCCCAGGCACCACCCGTTGGTTTAGTAAAATCCAGCATCTTCCAATAAAGTAAACAAAATCAACGGTTTAGGCCATATTTCAAGTCTAATATTGTCTAATGAGATTTACTGATATACAACTATTCTGACGGTAGAATTGACGGTAGAAGTCGGTAGGAGCTGGCCGGTAGCTGACCGGCTGTGGTTTGTTACCGTCATAACCGGGTAAGTTGCCATGATTATTAAAGATACTCACCTGAGAAATGCAAAACCGAAGGACAGACCTTATAAAATCCACGACGGTAGCGGTCTTGGGCTCTACTGCCTTGTAATGCCTAACGGTTCCAGGTTGTGGCGTATAGATTACCGGTACGATGGTAAAAGAAAGACGCTATCGCTGGGGAAATACCCCGAAGTCAGCCTCGAAGAAGCCAGAAAGCAGGCCCTGGAATGCCGCAAGATGGTCAAAAACGGGATTGATCCATCGGAAGCGCGCAGGACGGAGAAAAACCGGAACACATCCACGTTCACGGCGGTTGCGGAAGAATGGTATCAGATCAGGAGGGTATCCTGGAGCGCAAAACATGCTCAGAAGATCAGGGGGCATCTGGAAAATCATATCTATCCCTGTTTTGGCGGTAAATACATAGGGGACATCACGCCCGAAGAAGTTCTGTCCTGTGTTAAAAAAATACAGGCAGAAGGTAAGAATGAAACGGCCCATAAAGTTCTTCAAACCATCAGCCAGATTTGTCGTTATGCAATTGCGAACGGTAAACTGAATTTCGATCCATGTTATCCGCTAAAGGGGATACTGCCGCCATTGCGTTACAATCACCGCCCCGCCCCGACAACCCCGGAAGACCTTGCCCGAATCCTCAGGCTAATCTGGGCCTATCCTAACCCCGTTGTTGGAAGCGCTCTTAAGGTGCTGGCGTACACCTTCCAGCGTCCTGGAGAAGTTAGAACCATGAAGTGGGACGACATAGATTTTGATGCCCTGGAATGGCGGTTTACGGTGTCCAAAACGAGAACACAACACATCGTCCCCTTAAGCCGGCAGGTGGTCGCTATTTTAAAAAAGCTTGAACCGTTAACGCGACCGGATAGCCCTTTTGTGTTCGCGTCGTACAAAACGCCCCGGCGTCCCATATCCGATATGGCAACAAATGCAGCCCTTAAAGCGCTGGGTATAGACACCAGGACGGAAATCACCTCTCACGGTTTCCGTGCGGCGGCAAGGACACTCCTGCATGAAAGGCTTGGTTTTCCTCCTGACGTAATCGAACACCAACTGGCCCATAAAGTGCCCGATAGGCTGGGGACCGCTTACAATCGAACACGGTTTCTGGAACAGCGCAAGCTAATGATGCAGGAATGGGCTGATTACTTGGACAGTATCAGAACGACAACCGCAGATGCTTGACCCCGCCTCCGGGGGTCCTTCTCGCAGGGGGCGGTGCTTTTACGGCCCGGTTCGGCGCAGTTTTCGAGCACTTAACGAGCAGGAAAGTTGGTTGCCAGTTGTCTTTCCCCGATGGATCCGTTCTTCTTGTGCATGGCCACGTTCCACAAGGGGCAGCTGGCCAGCGATTCGGGCTTTGTGAGGATCGTAAATCGGATCTTGTGCGCCCCGCAATACGCCGCGGTGTAATCCCACCTCTTGAGGCGTTTGATATGCCGGCACCCGCGGCAGGTAGGGGGGATAAAGCGTGCATTTACGATAGGTTCCTCCTCTTCTTGCTTGCGTACTACTGTGGAAGTACCTGCCGGGGCAGAGCTTTTCTGCGGGCCCGGGACAGCAGGTGCGCTTTCAGCCCCGGCGGGAAGGTCCGGGGCAGGCTCGTAATCATCAGCCTTACCATCTAGAAGGTAGGCGATTACTTCCGCCTTGTGCTTACGCAGGAAGTCAACGGCCTCGTTGGCGATAGTTTTTGGGGCGGAATACTTCAGCCTCTCCCCGTCCAGCCACACCTTTAGTCCTTCTTCCATCAACCCCCTGAGCAAATCCCGCATCTTCAAACCTCTCCGTAAACAATTTCATCGTCCGTGGAGTTCTCCTTCCCCAAGGGTAGGGGGAAAATATCGTCCGAACCGTCCAGATCGTCCAAGTCCGCATCACGCCTGGCTTTTTCTTCGGACGGTTTTCGGACGATTTCGGACGGTAAGCATTTCGTATCGTCCAGGGTATCGTCCGACGAAAATGCTAGATTTTTCAAGCTATTGACCGATGCGGACGATTCGGACGATATTTTAGCTACTCTTTGGAGGCGGACATAGCGGCGACGATGAGCCGAGCTGTCGCGTCCGGTTTCAAGGATTATTCCACTATCAGATAAGTTTGATGTTATTTCTTTCAATCTTCTACTTAAAGAATTTGCGCTTTTCGGCCAGGCCTTGCTACGTGTGTTGATCTTTTCTTTTTCGGCCATCTTTTCCAGGCATTCGAGAAGCTCCGCGGGCGTTCCTTCCCATTCTGGGGTTTCTTCAAGCAGAGCGATTATTGCCGCCGCTACAGGATGCGATAACAAAATTCGCTCCGAAACCGCTCCGATGTTCTGCCAGTATGCCCGCAGAAAAGTTTCTGCCCCAACGTCCAACGCTTCTGCAACAGCAGCGCCCCAGGCTGCGAAATCGGCCATGCGGGGCAGTTCGCCAAAACTCAGCGTTGGCTTTATTCGCATAGCGGCACTTAGGGCATCCAGCATGCTCCCGAACAGGCGTGGTCGGATTTCTTCAAAATGCCGCAAGAGATCCTGTTCCTGCCGCCGTTTTGTGTTTTCGATGCGCTCCAGTTCAATGGTCAGGAAACGATCTTGCAGATCAGTACCGCCCGCAAGAAGATGGATGCCGTTCACACCAACCGCTCTCTTAAAGCGAAAGATCCGCTCCTCGTCGTCCGTGTATAGTGCTCGCACCGTGAGCCCCGCTCCCGTTGCCGCCCTGCAGAGCATATCACCTTGCGTCCCTGTCACCCCCGATATGTTGTCGAAAAAAGGTGCGTAGTTATGCGCAAGCTGAATTGCTAACTCCCGTTCATCGCTACGGATAACCAATAGAGGCTCAATTGCGGGATCGATAAGCGCCCTCAGTATCTTTAGTAAAGTTGTTTTTCCGGCCCCTTTTTCCCCGTAAACATCCAAAATCGGTTTAGGGATCTCGGGCACTATGGCAGCAACCACATACACAAGCAGCAGGATTTGTTCGTTTTCAGTGCGGACGTTTACCATGTCCAGTAATTCCCGTAGGTCTCCGCCCCGCTCCGGCATTACCTGCTCGCCCGTATTCTGGTAGCGCCGGAAGAGGATGGGAGGCCTTTTCACAACTTCCCACCCTTCTGTTGTGATCCTTACTACTCGCCATTCAGAATCACCCAGGTCGTACCAGAAAGCTCCCTTGTGTTCTGCAGTTCTTAGGTGAAGCTTGTACTTTAGTCCCCCGAAAACGGCGTTGGCTTCAAGCACGTTGAGCGCTTGATTTATTGAGTCGGTGTTTGGCGCTTTCCCGGTTATTTCAAAAAATTGCCCCGTAAGCCATCGTTTGAACCGCCTACTTCGTATCGGCCAGATTTCTTGGTGGTCACCAACGGGGAAAGCCGCAAACGGCTCGTGTTCTTCATCGTGGAACAGGGTAGCTTTCAAACCCAGGTGCACCAACACATCGGCTTGACTGGGCTTCGTTTTGCTTTCGCCCTCAGGCCTGGATGAATTTTCTTTCGACGAACGGTTCGTGTGCCGCGAGCGTGGCGAAATTACCTCTTTACTACCCGGCTCCAGTAACCGGCGAAGTGCTTGCCAGTCATTTCCGGAACACGAGTTATGAAAACAACCGAAGGCCAGGGCGCCGTTTTGAAATTCGATAATTCTAGCTGTGCGTTTGTGTTCAGGATTAAAAGGACAAGTTTCGAGTTCATATAGCGTCCCGTCCTGCCACGCCTTCGTTTTACTCACCCTCAGACCGTGGCGGGTAATGAAGTCCTGTAGGTCGAACATCCCGCCCATTTGAACAGTCAGACGTGGTTCAGTCTGGGGACGGGGCACGAGGGCGGCCAGCTCCTGTAGTTTTTCCAGAGGTGTGATGTCTATTCTTTCCGGAACAGTAAGAAAACAACTGCGCCTGTGCGGTCTCTCCGGGATGTTGTCGCCTTTGACGTTAACTGTACCGATTAGGCGAACCAACCGTGCCGCGTTGAAAACGCTGGTGTCAATGGCCACTTTCTCATCGCCAAATTTCAGGGAAAGCGCTCTCAGGCAATTTGAGATTAGTTCTTTGCTCTCGGCGTCGTTTGGAAGGTCTACACGATAAAGCAGATAAAATCCATTTCCGCTATCGGCAACAACAGGTGCAGGCCATCCCAGCTCACCAAGCCACCTGGAGACTTCCACCATCCGCTGCTTAGCGCTTTTCTTTTCCTCATCGGTTGCCGATACCCCTGCGGGGCGAGAAGGGTCGATGTCGATTAGAAACCACCGGCGTCGGATCACGTCATTGTCGGTGGTGGTAGCGTCGGGGTTTGTGATTAAACGATTTGCGGCCCTCGCTAAAAGCCCCGGGTGGACGGGGTTTAGAACAGTATAGATATTTACCTTTCCGTCGTAAGGGGTTATGGCGGCGCAAAGCCTCTTGGGGTCATTAAAATAGCCCGCGATTACTCTGGCCCGTGGTGCACCTAGGATACGCACCTCGACCACTTCCCCGGGCTGGTAAAGCAGCTCCAGGGTCTGTTTTAAAAGGTGCGAAAGGTTGCCCAGGGATTTTTCACCACCGGAAGTCTTGAATTTTTCCACGGCTGTGATAGTTTTCATATAGCACCCTCCGTTATATCAAGCCTCTCGCTCGGGCCCGCATCCGGCGGGCTATTTTTGCGCCTGTATTTTGCGTCGCCTGTTGATCCACTCTTCGACCTCTTCGACACTCCACACAACCCGTCGTTGTCCGATCTTGATAGGCCGGGGGAACTTTTGTGTCCGTATTAGATAATAAACGGTACTTTTGGGTATGCCGTATCTGGCGCTTAAATCACCGATCCGGATGTATCTCTCCATCATATCCCCTCCTGGATGTTTTTAAACGTAGTTGTTTTTTTCTTGTAAAACAGGACGAAAGGCGGTACAAGTACTGAGCAACCGTGGTTGACACATTTTTACCCGGGCTGTTACACGGATACGAAGGGGATGGATATGTTAGCTGTGATAGCCGTTGAAAGCACCGCCCCGGCCTTTAACTCTGTTCTTGAAAACGTTGCAGAACTGGCAGACAGAAGAAGAAGCACGTGGGGAAGGAAGTTTCTTAGAGCTGCCGTGATTTTAAGCAATTACCCGTGCAGAATTACCTTCTTTGGCCCCATGAAAGAAGATTACAAGCCATTTGTGGTGGAAAGTCCTGCAAAAAAAAGTGGGTCTATTGATATGCTTGCCTTTCCTCATGTTCTTTCCCGTGAAGGGGTTGTTGGGCTTTCTTTTGACGCTCTTTTGCCGGTTACAGCATCACAGGATTACACGATGTGGGGAATAATTTTTGAGGTGATGAGGCGCTGCAGGGAGATTGAACCTCAAACATACCTTGTTACCAGATGGGTTTCCGACCTGCTGGAGAAAACCGAAACCGAATTGCTGGAAAAATGCGGTGAAGATTTTGCCGTGGGCCTTAGCGCATGGTTCTTCAAAAGAAAACAACCCATAAGCCGGCGTTACTTCTGCCATTTCCCCCCGTTTCCTCCGCATATCCCGGGAAGTCTGGAATTTACAATCTTCGGATCCGACCAGCTTAAGACGGCTACCAGAGTTAAACGCCTTATCGAAGACGCAGAAACGGGGTTTGAGTATGACGAAAGAGGCCGGCTGGTTAATGACCTGATAGAGAATGGAATGATCCTGGGGAAAACAGACAGACATACACTTCTGTTTTATGCCCCCACCAGGCCATACGAGGAAATAGCTGAGTACATATCAAAAAAGCTTGAAGATCGCCCATGCCTGATTTGTGGCTCACCTGTTAGGACAAGGGTACGCAGGGTCAGGATTTGCGGGCTGAAACCATGCCAGGGGCGCTTTGACAGGCTTAAACAAAAAGCCCGTGAGCTATACGACCAGGGGATAACCGGATATACGGACCTTTGCCGTGCCCTTCATGAAAGCCATATAAAAGGACAGGAATATTTGAAGCAAAAAGGCAGGGTTAACGAGACCTGGCAGGCTTACGACCTGAAAAGATTGATCAAGTTTACCGTGCTCACCGTTATTTCCGAAAGGAAGAAAGAACAGGAATAAAACCGCGACAACGAACAATAATGACGGTATCTGTGACGGTATAAAACATGACGGTATGCCCGCAATTGCTTGCGTTGTCGGCTTTCTCTTGCCACCAACGATTCCCGCCCCAGGCACCAATCCATGATGTACAAAGTTCAACACATCCCAGCTAAGCAAGTAAAATCAGGGCTTCAGGGCACGCGAAAAGGCAACAACGACCAACAGTGTCCATTGAAATTCAGCCCTCCTGACGGTATTTTTGACCGGACGCTACGTTCAGGGAAAGCACGCAGGTTTTCCAGCCTTTTTCGTATCATTATGATTGTACACTTTTGTTCGCCGGGTACCTTGTGGGTTGCCTCTTGTGATGGTATAAGTTTTAAGTCCGTGTGGAAACTCGGAAAAGGGGAAAGGCGTTATGGGAGAGGAGGTAAGGATTGAATATACTTACGATGAACTTGTGGCACTGCACGAAATTGCACGGATCCTTTCCGACTCGACGGACATTCGCGACCAGTTGAGGAAGGTTCTGGATGTTTTGAGCGGTCGGCTTGGTATGCAGAGAGGAATGATTTCCGTACTGGATATGACCACGGGTGAGGTGTGGCTGGATGTAGCTCAGGGGATGTCTATTCCCCCTGGTGCCGTTACCTATCGACTGGGTGAAGGAATTACCGGCAGGGTAGCCCAAACGGGACGCCCCATAGCCGTGGCAAACCTGAGTAATGAGATTCATTTTCTCGACCGGACGGGTGCAAGGAAGAGCCTTAACAGGTCGGAGCTATCTTTTCTTTGCGTGCCTGTAAAGTTCAGGGGTAGGGTTGTGGGGGTTTTATCGGTGGACAAACTTGCTCAGAATGTTGTCAACCTGGACCGGGAAGTTGCTCTGTTGTCGTCGGTGGCGGAGCTTCTGGGAAAGGTGGTCTACTATAGGGCCGTGGAGGAGGAGAACCTGAGGCTCAGAAAGGTTGTGGCCGATGCTCGGCGGCCGAAAACCGATATAGTAGGGAAGTCAAAGGGGATAGAGGAGGTACTTCGCCTGATCGATCAGGTTGCCGATTCCAATATGACGGTTCTGATCTACGGAGAAACTGGGACTGGAAAAGAGCTTGTTGCCAGGGCAATTCATGAAAACAGCAAGAGGGCATCGGGGCCTCTTGTCAGGGTCAACTGCGCTGCAATTCCTGACACTCTTCTCGAAAGTGAACTCTTTGGACACGAAAAGGGAGCATTTACGGGGGCCATGACCCGCAGACGCGGTCGCTTCGAGGAGGCGCATAAGGGAACGATCTTTCTTGATGAGGTTGGAGAACTGTCGCCCACGGCTCAGGCTAAACTGCTCAGGGTTCTCCAGGAAAAGGAGTTTGAACCTCTGGGTTCCTCCAGAGTCGTGAGAGTCGATGTGAGGGTTATTGCAGCTACGAACAAAAACCTTGAGGAGGCCGTGGAACAGGGGAAATTTCGGGCAGATCTCTATTTCAGGTTAAATGCCTTTCCTATATACATTCCTCCCCTTCGAGAGCGAGGAGCAGACATATTGCTTCTGGCAGATCATTTTGTTTGCAAATATGCAAAGGAGTTTGGAAAACCCGTGAGAAGAATTTCCACTTCTGCCATAGAAATGCTGATGTCTTATCACTGGCCGGGTAATGTTCGAGAACTTGAAAACTGCATCGAGAGGGCCGTCCTGCTGGCCGAAGGAGATACCATTGACGCCGTGCATCTACCCCCATCCCTCCAGATGAAGAAAAAGAGTGAAAACGAACCGGTTCGTGGTAAACTCGAAACCCTCGTGGGAACCTACGAAAGAGATCTTATAGTGGATGCTCTCAAAGAAACACGAGGCAACATTTCAGAGGCCGCCCGAATACTGGGAACAACAAGGCGCATAATACACTATAAAGCCAAAAAGTACGGCATAGACCTGGGGAAATTACGTGGGACGGGTGCATAGATATCTGAATGGTGTACACAATTGTACACGTCTTACCACCGAATATTATCAATATCTTATCCCGAATCATGCCCCTTTCTATGGCCTGATTATTCCGATAATGTACAAAGTTGTTCATGTTTTGGCGAAGAATCACGCCTGTAAAAGGCTTTCAGGAAAGAGGGCATTTTTTTTGCTTAACAAAAAAGTTTACCCGTAAAGGCTAAGGAGTGGCCAAAACTTTCCATACCGGGAGGAGAATTATCATATGTGTCGGTTGTTTGCCATTACAAGTGAGTTGCCCTGTTCTCCCATGACGGCCATTACGGCCCTCGATGTTATGAAGGAGGGTCATGATGGCTCGGGAGTGGGGTTATTCATGACCGATCTGGCAGGTCCGTGGGAGGAGTTTAAGGGAGCGCCTATTTTGTCCGGTATTTTTACCAACAAGGGCCTAAAACAGCTCGATCATTATATGATGGAGCTGGGCTTTACCACCAAGTACAAGTTGTCCATAAAGCTACCCAAAGCTCCTCCGCCGGGTGTACCAAAAAGAGACGTCTATTTGATTCGCGCTTATGACTACCCCGAATCATGGGAAGGACTGAGCCAGGAGGAAGTAAATCATCGGCTTATGATGATCAGACTTCAATTGAGGCAGATGGGTCTGGATACCGGTGACATGGTGGTTTTCAGTTTCTGGCCTGACGTTATTATGATCAAGGAAATCGGTGATCCCATGACCGTGGCCGAATACCTGGGGCTTGATCGGAAAGAGCTCCGGGCCCGCGTGATTATGGCTCAGGGTCGGCAGAACACCAACTACGCCATCAATCTTTATGCATGCCATCCCTTCTTCATCCAGGGCATAGCCACGATGACCAACGGCGAAAACACGGCCTTCGTGCCCATTCGTGAGTTCCTGGAATCCAGAGGATTTCCCGGTTATATCGGCTATCAGTCTGATTCGGAAGTGTTCACCCATATTCTCCACTACATGTACTACAAGCTGGGTTTTGGAATAGAGATGTACAAACATCTTATAACGCCTCTTCAGGACCGGGATCTGGAATGTCATCCCAACGGTTCATTCCTGAGGCATATAAAACACACCTGCAGAAGGCTTACAATCGACGGCCCTAATTGCGTAATTGGGGTACTTCCCGACAAAACGATGTTTATGGTCCAGGACCGAAAAAAGCTCAGACCCGGTGTTGTCGGAGGAAAACCGGGGATGTGGGCGTTTTCCTCAGAAATCTGCGGGCTTGATGCCGCCATACCCGATCGGGATAAGAGCAAGGACTTTCAGCCCATGTATCTGGATACGGCGGTTGTCGGTTCGGACCGTAAGGAGGTTAAGATATGGCGACAAACGGAACCATTACCCCTTCAACTTTGAGCAAAAAGGACCTGCCCTGGCAGGTTCTCTGGGATAAGGAGCGTTGTGCTCTTTGCGGAAGATGCACTGCGGCCTGCCCGGTTCATGCCATTGAACTGGGCGTGTTCAGGAAAAGAATTATTCAGCCTGCTCTGGGTAAGGATACCCAACCGGGTAACGTATATCAGGTGTACTACGGCATAAGGCAGAAAACGGATCCGGCATATGCCTGTGTGGGATGTGCTACCTGCACACTCGTTTGTCCCAATGAGTGCATTTTCCCGGTGAGAAGCGATGAGATAGACAAGCTCAGGTTTCACATCAACCAGGGAGGACAGCCAAGGCGCAGGGGTGGTAGAAGAAACGTGCCGGAAGGGATACTGGATCGAATAAAGTTCGTGCGCATATCCATGCTTACGGACCCGGCGCTAGATGCAGGGCGTCATGAGTTTGAATTGAGAACCCTTCTGGGACGAATCCTGCCGCCCGAAGAGGGATTGAGGTTGCTAAGGGAAGAAGGGTGGATGCCCCCGGTGAGAGAAATATATCCTCTGATTATAGGCAGTATGTCCTTCGGTGCGCTTTCTCCCACAATGTGGGAAGGGCTTCAAATGGGGGTTGCATACCTCAACGAGGAGCTCGGTATGCCCGTTCGGATTTGCACCGGGGAAGGGGGAGTTCCTCCGAGGCTTTTGCGCTCCAGATTCATAAAGTACGTCATAATTCAGATTGCAAGCGGTTACTTTGGCTGGGACGAGATAATCCATGCAATTCCGGAGATGAAGGAGGATCCCTGCGCCATCGAAATCAAGTACGGGCAGGGTGCCAAGCCGGGTGATGGCGGGTTGCTTATGTGGTACAAGGTCAACAAGCTTATTGCCGCAATCCGGGGTGTTCCCCCCGGTGTCAGCCTCCCCAGCCCTCCGACCCACCAAACCCTTTACTCCATTGAGGAAGCAGTAGCAAAAATGATCCAGTCCCTTTACATGGCCTGGGGATTCAGGGTTCCCGTTTATCCAAAGATCTCAGGAACCACGACGGCTCTGGCGGTTCTAAACAACCTCACACGAAACCCCTATGCAGCCGGTCTGGCAATTGACGGTGAAGACGGGGGAACGGGAGCGGCTTACAACGTGTCGATGGATCACATGGGCCATCCCATTGCGAGCAACATAAGAGAATGCTACCTGAATCTGGTTAAACTGGGAAAGCAGAACGAGATTCCGCTCTTTGCCGCAGGTGGCGTGGGGAAACGGGGCAATCTTGCTGCGAATGCAGCGGCCCTTATCATGCTGGGAGCCAGTGGTGTACAGATAGGCAAATACATCATGCAGGCTGCCGCCGGTTGCGTCGGTTCGGAATCAGACCGTTGCAATATATGCAACATAGGGCTGTGTCCCAAGGGGATCACTTCTCAGGATCCGCGTCTCTACAGGCGGCTTGATCCTGAAAAGGTAGCTGAAAGGGTTGTCGATGTCTTCGTTAGTTTCGATACCGAACTCAAGAAAATAGTGGCCCCTCTGGGCAGATCCACATCACTTCCCATCGGAATGTCCGACGCCATCGGTATAGACGATTATCATGCCGCCGAACGGCTACAGATTAAATATGTCGTGTGAGGTGATAAGATGGGACAAAAAACAGGTGTTCAGCCTTTGCTTAAACACATAAGAATTGACGGGATAGAAAACGGTCGTCGGGTGGATTCCCGGGTTCTCGAGGAGAGAATCCAGCAGGCCGTCGCCGATGGATACCGTTTTCTGGAAGTACACGCATTCGGTCAGCATGGGATCGGTGGACGCCTATGGCGGGCAGGTGACGAGCACGTTCTCGTTCAGGTTTACGGCCCGGTGGGTCAGAGACTCGGCTGCATGGGGTTTCCCAACACGACGATTGAGGTAATGGGGCCTGTTTCAGATGATGTCGGCTGGTTGAATGCGGGTGCGGAGATTATCGTACACGGCAATGCCGCCAACGGTGCCGGAAACGCCATGGCTCAGGGCAAGATTTACATTGCCGGAAACATCGGAGCCCGTGGCATGACCATGACCAAACACAATCCCCGTTTCGACCCTCCCGAACTGTGGGTGCTGGGCTCCGTTGGGGACTACTTCGCCGAATTTATGGCGGGAGGAATTGCCGTTATCTGTGGTTATGAGGCTCAAAATCCCGACAATGTTATCGGCTACAGGCCCTGTGTCGGAATGGTGGGGGGTCGCATCTACTTTCGAGGACCTCATAAAGGGTACAGCGAACCCGACGTGAAACTGGTGCCCATCGGCGACGAGGATTGGCAGTGGCTGGAGAAAAACCTGAGGGTTTTTCTCGAAAAGATCGACAGGTTGGAGCTGTTTCCGGAGCTTTCGAAGCGAGAGCAATGGCAGCTTCTGGTGGCGCGCTCCCCTATGGAGAAAACCACCCGGAAGAGACGATCCATGAGGGAATTCCGGGTTCAGGTCTGGAATAAGGAGCTTGGTCCTGGAGGGCTTGTGGGTGATCTTATAGAGTTCGACACAAGCCCGATACCCGTGATAACGACGGGTATCTTGAGACGTTATGTGCCGGTATGGGAGAATCGCAAGTATGCTCCACCCTGCTACGACGCATGCCCTACGGGAATTCCCGTTCATCAAAGATGGCAGCTTATAAGAGAAGGGAGAATTGATGAAGCCGTCGACCTTGCCCTGACTTATACCCCCTTTCCTGCAGCCGTTTGCGGCTATCTCTGCCCCAACCTCTGTATGCAGGCATGTACGCGACAATCCAGAGGATTACCCCCTGTTGATGTGAGCCTGCTCGGAAAAGCCAGTATTAAGGCCGACGTGAAAGACATTCCTCCCGTTACCGGAAAAAAGATTGCCGTAGTCGGTGGAGGGCCTGCGGGTCTGTCGGTAGCCTGGCAGCTCAGGATGAAAGGCCACGATGTGACCGTTTATGACATGAAGAAGGAGTTGGGCGGTAAGATTACGGAGGTAATTCCTAGAAATCGCATACCCGATGAGGTTATCAGGGCGGAGCTGGAGAGGGCTCGCAGGGTTCTGCCTCACGTTCATCTCCAGCAAAAGCTCACCAGAGACGATCTGGAGCGTATGCGATCCGATTACGACTTCATCGTAATTGCAACGGGCGCTCAAAAACCGCGCATTCTGCCGGTACCGGGAAAAGAAAGGTTGATTCCGGCTCTGGAGTTTCTGAGGAAGAGTAAGGTGGGGGAAGCCACCGTGGGTAAGCGGGTTGTGATCATAGGAGCAGGAAACGTAGGGTGTGATGCGGCCACTGAAGCCCACAGGCTCGGTGCCGAGGAGATAACCCTTCTTGACATTCAGGAACCTGCCTCTTTCGGGAAAGAGCGCAGAGAAGCGGAGGCGGTAGGGGCGAAGTTCAGATGGCCTGTGTTCACGAAGGCTATAAGAGAAGACGGAGTAGAGCTGACCACAGGCGAAGTTATACCGGCGGACACGGTCATCGTTTCAATAGGTGATCAACCCGATCTTGATTTCCTGCCTGAAAGCGTTGAAACGGAACGGGGATTCGTAAAGGTGAATGAGTTCTATCAGACCTCGGATCCTCAAATATTTGCCGTGGGTGATGTGGTAAGAATAGGCCTGATAACGGAAGCAATAGGGGCCGGTCGAGTAGCTGCCGAAGCGATAGATGCAATATCGAAGGGCGAAGACCCCGTGAAGGCCCGTCACCGTGTAAAGCCTGCTCTTCCTGTTGTGGATAAGCATCGTGTGAAGGTGGAATATTTTGAAGCCCGTCGGATTCCCTTCGGCTCCGTCGATGAATGTGCACAGGAATGTGCATCCTGCGGGCAATGCCGTGATTGTGGTATATGCATTACGGTGTGTCCTCAGGGCGCTATATCCCGCAGGGAGAAGGAAAACGGCGATTTTGAGATGGTTGTAGATGAAGAAAAGTGCATCGGTTGCGGTTTCTGCGCCGGGGCCTGTCCTTGTGGTGTCTGGAATCTGGTAGAAAACGAACCCTACGAAGTGCTCGCCTCAAGAAAGTAAAATCATACGAAGGGGAACGGAGATCTGGTAAGATATTTCCGTTCCCTCTTCCGTTGTTGAGACTTCCCGTATAAAAAGCTGTGACAAAATTGTACAAATTGTTCAACTTCGTTCAGCATGCAGGCCTGCCGTCTTTTCCTGCTTCTGAGGGGGCTTGTATGTGTTTTAAGGGATTGATTGGCGGACGGCGGTGAGGATAAAAGTGGCATCCATATTGCTCTTTTTTTGAAAACGTTGGGATTGAACTAAAGTGGCAATTTTTTGGAAGGAGGAGTTGTAATGACACCGAAGGAAGTTTTGGAGTTTGCCCGGGAGAAAAACGTTAAGATGGTTGATTTCAAGTTTCTGGATTTTCCCGGAATGTGGCAGCACTTTTCGGTGCCCATCAGCGAGTTAAGTGAGTCGAGCTTTGAAGAGGGTTTTGGTTTTGACGGGTCGAGCATAAGGGGCTGGCAGCCGATTCATGCCAGCGATATGCTGGTCATACCCGACCCGGATACCGCCGTGATAGACCCCTTTATGCAGGTTCCAACTCTAAGCCTGATATGCAATGTCGTTGATCCTATAACCAAGGAAAAGTACTCACGGGATCCAAGGTACATTGCCCAGAAGGCCGAGGAATATCTGAAATTTACAGGCATAGGCGATGTCGCCTACTTTGGGCCAGAAGCGGAATTTTTCATTTTTGACGACGTCAGGTATGGAGATGCAAGCCATTACGCCTATTATTTTCTCGATTCCAGAGAAGGTATCTGGAATTCCGGTAGAGAAGAGTGCCCCAACCTGGGTTATAAGCTGCGTCATAAGGAAGGTTACTTTCCCGTACCGCCTTCGGACACTTTTCAGGACATCAGAACCGAAATGGTGCTGGTAATGGAGCAGGTGGGTATTCAGGTAGAGTGCCAGCATCATGAGGTTGCGACGGCAGGGCAGGCCGAGATCGATATGAGGTTCGCCCCGCTGGTCAAAATGGGTGATCAGCTTATGTGGTTTAAATACATAATCAAAAACGTAGCCCGACGACACGGCAAAACCGTTACCTTTATGCCAAAACCGCTTTACGGTGACAACGGTTCCGGAATGCATACCCATACGAGTATCTGGAAGGACGGGAAGCCTCTTTTTGCAGGAGACAAATACGCCGGGCTCAGCGACATCGCCCTATGGGCAATCGGCGGTATTCTTAAACATGCCCGGGCAATTTGTGCCTTCACCAATCCGACTACCAACTCCTACAAGAGGCTGGTGCCGGGTTACGAGGCGCCTGTAAACCTCGCCTACTCCAGCAGAAACAGAAGTGCCGCTATCCGCATTCCTATGTACTCGCCGTCTCCTAAAGCCAAACGCATAGAATTTCGCACTCCAGATCCGTCATGCAACGGCTACCTTGCCTTCAGTGCAATTCTGATGGCAATGATTGACGGGATTGAGAATCGAATCGATCCCGGCGAACCTCTTGACAAGGACATTTATGCTCTCAGCCCTGAAGAACTCAAGGACGTGCCTTCCACTCCCGGCTCTCTCGACGAAGCGCTCAAGGCACTGGAAGAAGATCATGAGTTCCTGATGAAGGGAGGAGTCTTCACGGAGGATGTTATTGAGGAATGGATCAGTTATAAGAGAACTCGGGAGGTGGACCCGGTCAGGCTGAGACCCCATCCTCATGAGTTCTATCTTTACTTCGACGTGTAGTCCGGGACGAGCCGTTCTCGGTAACTAAAATAAAAATGCCCGGGGTTCCCGCCTAAACTCCCCCGGGCGACCAAAAGAAGGTGCGCGCTCAATGGAAAACAGGAGTATCACATGTTTAAGATTGAGGCAATAATTAGACCTCACAAATTATCGGATGTTAAGGATGCCCTTCTTGCCACGGGGGTTCAGGGGCTGACGGTCACAGAGGTTAAAGGTTTCGGAAGGCAGAGGGGAAGGACGGAAATCTATCGTGGTGCGGAATACGACGTGAGTTTTATTCCGAAGATCATGATAACCCTTGTCGTTCAGGATGATCAGGTTGAGGAAGTCGTTGATACGATAATACGCAGTGCCAGCACCGGTAAAGTGGGGGACGGCAAGATTTTCTTGTATCCCGTGGCGGAAGTCATAAGGATCAGGACAAGGGAATCAGGGCCTGCCGCTTTATAAAACCCGTTTATTGCTCAGTCTGAAAATAAAGGCAAGGGAAGGGGACTGCCATGGATCTTTTCCGTCTTTATAAAGCCTGTAAGAAGAGGCCTGCCTTAACTCCGTGGGTTATCTTACCGATAGTAATTCCATCCCTGGCCTCCGGGGCCGAGCAACCCGATACGGGAGATACGGCCTGGGTTCTTATGTCGTCGGCTCTTGTGATGTTCATGATACCCGGTCTTGCCTTTTTCTATTCCGGCATGGTCCGGAGTAAAAACGTTCTCAGCTCCATAATGCATTCGATGGTATCCATGGGCATCATCGGAGTCCAGTGGATGGTTATTGGTTACAGCCTCGCCTTTGGTGAAGGAAACTCTCTGATCGGGGGTTTTTCTCATGTGTTTTTAAAAGGTATAAGTACCGGGTCGATCATCGGAACTATCCCGTCCTTTGTGTTCGTGTGGTTCCAGGGGATGTTTGCAATTCTCACACCGGCTCTTATAAGCGGTGCCGTGGCGGAGAGGATAAAGTTCAGTTCATACTGCGTGTTTCTACTTCTGTGGGCTACCCTGGTCTATGATCCCGTGGCACACTGGGTTTGGGGTGGGGGATGGCTCCAGAAGATGGAAGCCCTGGATTTTGCCGGTGGTACCGTTGTTCATCTGACTTCCGGGGTTTCCGCCCTCGCGATTGTTGCGGTTTTACGAAACAGGATAGGCTTCCCAAGAGAGGCCTTCCTTCCTCATAACCTCACCCTTACGGTTCTTGGCTGTGCCTTGCTCTGGTTTGGTTGGCTGGGATTTAATGCCGGAAGCGCTCTGGGGGCCAATGGAACTGCAGGCCTTGCGTTGTGCACCACCATGACGGCTTCCTGTGGGGCAGCTCTTTCCTGGATAATTATGGAGTGGATGCTTTTAAAGAAGCCCAGCGCCCTGGGATTCAGTTCCGGAGCAATTGCAGGACTGGTGGCCATTACCCCGGCCGCAGGGTTCGTAACTCCCTTCTGGGCGCTGATAATCGGGCTTGCGGCGGGAGTGGTGTGTTATTACGGAGTGAGATTGAAATATGCACTGAGACTGGATGATTCTCTGGATGTCGTCGGTATCCACGGGATTGGAGGCATGTTCGGCGCTCTTGCTACGGGAGCCTTTGCAGGTGTTGGAGCAACGGGACTCATTCACGGCAATGTTCGTCAGATGGCGGTGCAGATCCTGGCGGCCGTTTCAGTGGCCCTTTATTGCTATGTGATGACCTATTTGCTTGCCAGGGTAGTGGATTTCGTCATGGGCCTCAGAGTTTCTGAAGAAGCGGAGATCAATGGGCTGGATAAGGAGCTTCATGGAGAGTCGGGATACCACTTCTTTTAAAGCGGTAAACCCGGGCGATAACATGGACCCCGGGTTTACCGGACTAAATCCTGTCCACTCTGCAGGATCCCAGGGTAATTTCTAGGGAATCGTCAAGCTGGTCCTTTAGTTCTGCCGGTGTAAAAACGGAGCCGCAATCCTTGCAGCGCAGGAAGACGGCCCGTCAGGTTTTTACCAGGTAAAGAGCTTTGCCGCATTTGGGACAAGTCATTTCATTCTCCTTTTAAAACAAGCCTTGATGCCCATCGTTGACAAACTCCGGAGATTCCTTTTAGTGTTTTTTCACAAAATAAATCAAGAGTGAGGTGGTCAGAAATGCCTGCAAATCTTCCGCCTCATTATTTCGAAGCGGAAAAAAGATATAGAGAAGCAAAGACTCCGGAGGAAAAAATCCGTGCCCTTGAAGAAATGCTCACCATTATGCCAAAGCACAAGGGCACGGACAAACTGCGCGCGGCTCTTACAAGCAAGATTGCCAAGTTCAAGGCCCAGGCTCAACAGAAGAAGTCAGCCTCTCGCAGGGATGTTTCCTATGTCATCGAAAAGGAAGGGGCTTTGCAGGTCGCTCTCGTCGGCCCACCGAATACGGGTAAATCGTCGATTCTTTCCGTTCTTACAAAGGCTCAGCCGGAAATTGCCGATTTTCCCCACACAACCTGGAAGCCTCTGCCGGGTATGGCCCAGTTCGAAAATATTCAGTTCCAGCTCATCGATACTCCACCGATAAATCCGGATTATGTGGATCCCTGGATGTCCGACCTGATGAGGCGTGCGGACATTCTGGCAATTGTCGTGGACATCAAGGATGATCCCTTTCTTCACTACGAAGAAACGGTCTCCGTACTGAAGAGCCTCAGGATTTATCCGCAGGGTTTTCCCATCCCCGATGATTTGAAGAAAAGACCCTTCGTAAAGAAATGTTGTGTTGTGGTGAACAAAGTCGATACACCAAAGGATTATGAAGACTTTGAGGTGTTTTTGGAACTCGCACAGGTGGCTCTACCCTGTATTCCTTTTTCGACAAGGCATAATCAGTACGGTGAGCTTTTTTTGAGGAAGATTTATGAACTGGGTGACATAATTCGGGTTTATACCAAAGCGCCCGGTAAAGAGCCCGATTTAAGCCAGCCTTTTGTGCTTCCTAAGGATAGTACTCTGGAGGAGCTTGCCGGAAAGATACACAAGGATTTTCTGGAGAAACTCAAGTACGCCAAAATATGGGGTAAGGCCGTATTCGACGGTCAGATGGTTCAGAAAGACTATGTTCTTCAGGACGGGGACATCGTAGAGCTTCACATTTGATCTAAGGAGATTCGGGAAATGACTCTGCGGCTTTTGAAAACCCACTGTGGGCGAATGGATCATGGCGGTTGTCCGATCATGTTAGAGATTGACGACAGTGGCATAAGGAGGGTGCATCCTGATCCCGGTGGATGGACCGGAAAGCCTTATCTCTGTGCTAAAGCCTTCGGTGCCGTTGAAAAACTGAACCATCCGGCGCGGCTGACTTATCCCATCATCAGGACGGGAAAAAGAGGGGAAAACAGGTGGAGAAGGGCAAGCTGGGATGAGGCCCTTGGTTTGATTGCGGAAAATCTCGATCGGGTCAGGGAAAAGCACGGCGCAAGGGCTGTTGCTTTCTGTCAGGGGATGCCCAAGGGGCTTGAGCATTTCGTACTCATTCGTCTGGCCAATCTTTTCGGCTCGCCAAATGTGGTAGCCGTACAGGATGTGTGTCATGCTCCCCGGGAAGTTACGGGTCTTCATACCTGCGGTTTTTATCCCGTAGCCGACTTTCGTCACCATTCAGAAGTAATACTTCTGTGGGGAAGCAACCCCGTTGCAACTAACGAAGAAGGCCTCATGGGAACTCTCCTGCTGGATCGTCTTGCTGCGGGAACGAAACTCATCGTTGTGGATCCGATGAAGACCAGGCTGGCAAAGCGTGCAGAGCTTTATCTACCCGTAAAACCCGGTCGGGATGCCTTACTTGCCCTTGCCATGCTTAATGTAATAGTTTCTGAGAGGCTCTACGATGAAGAGTTTGTCTCCCGATGGACCCACGGTTTTGAAGAACTGGCAACCCACGTTGAAAAGTTCTCACCCCATTCCGTGGCACCTCTTGTTGGTGTTGATTCGGATCTTATAGAAAATGCTGCCCGATTGTATGCATCGGCCAAACCGGCTGCCGTCGCCTGGGGTAATGCCATAGAACAGACTCCGAATAATTTTAATGCCTGCCGTGCTCTGATCTGCCTTATGGCAATTTGCGGCAACCTCGATGTTCCCGGCGGAAATGTTGAAGCCCTGGACCCGCCGGTAGCCCGCCTGGGTGATTTCGTCAAAGCGAAAAAAATTCCGGATAAGCCCAGACAGATGGTTCATGCCCATTTCGGCACAATTCCACGGCTTATGACCGTACCTCCCGCTTTCTTCCGAAAGGCAGTGTGCGAAGAGATTCCCTATCCCATAAAGGCAGCTTACATGCAGTGCACCAATCCGCTTTTGACCTGGGCGGATGGTCCCAGAACCCTCGAAGCCATTATGAAGCTGGACTTCCTCGCCGTATCCGATATTTACCTGACCCCAACGGCCCTCTACGCAGATGTTGTCCTGCCGGCGGCAACGCAGTTTGAGTTTAACGACATAGGACATTACGGCCTCGGGCACGGTTTCATCCTGGCCCGGCCCAGGGCAGTTGATCCTCCCGGTGAGTGCTGGCCGGATATAAAGATCCTTAACGAACTGGGCAGAAGGCTAACCCCCTCTGAATATTGGTACGACGACCATGAAGCTCTCCTCGATGAGGTATTGAAACCCTCCGGGCTCGATTATAACGAGTTTGTGCAGAAAGGAATCCTGAGAGGAGAAGAAAAGTTCCGGAAATATCTTGATAAGGGTTTCCGAACTCCGACCGGTAAGGTGGAACTCCTGCTTTCCAGGGCAGATGAACTGGGTCTTCCTGCTCTTCCGGTTTATGATGATGTGGGAACCGAAACGGAAGCCTTCCCCCTTTTACTTACCTGTCGGAAGGATCCCTTCTATCTTCATTCTTCTTATCGATGGGTCGAGGTTTTGAGAAAGCACAGTCCCGAACCCTTTGCTTTTATCAACCCGGAGACTGCTAAAAAATACGGAATATCTTCGGGTGATCCCATGTATATAGAAACTGCAAAGGGATCTGTTGTTCAAAAGGCCAGATATCATTCCGGGGTTCGTGAAGACGTCGTTGTTGCGGCTTACGGGTGGTGGTTCCCGGAAGATGGGCCCGAAAAAGGTTACAGGTGGACAGAAGCAAACCTTAACTGGATTACCGATTGTAGCCGACCAGGGAAGGAATTCGGAACGCCGCTCTTAAGAGGCATTCCCTGCAGGATTCGACCCGTTGATTGAGTTCATAAAAAAACCCGGGACGAAAGTCCCGGGTCCTTAGTTTCGGTTAGCGATTTTTAGAGCGGCTTATCTTATGCCGTTCAGCTTTTTGACCCGAACGGCCTGAGGCCCCTTTGAACTTTGCTCGATCTCAAAGCTTACGAGATCTCCGTCGTGGAGCGTCCTGAAACCTCTACCTTCGATGGCGGTGTAATGTACGAAAACATCGCCCTGAGTCTCGGTCTCGATAAAACCATAACCTTTCTTCTCGTTAAACCACTTAACCCTTCCTTCAGACATCCTACTCGTACCTCCTGAAAAATTAAAGATCATCTAACCTGGCGGAAAGAAAGCCTTCCGGAAAATCCGATTGCCTGACCGGACCCGAACTTCTATCTTCCCAGCCGTCCATAAAAAAACGGGCGCGAACGCTCACGCCCGCTTCTTCTCTTTTTATTTTCCGTTCAAAATCTAAATTCACAAAACTTCCTTCACTTAACAATCAAACAACGCTTTCAACTATACATGATCGACTGCAAAAGGCAAGCTTTTTATTCGAAAAATTTTAGACAACCTACCTGACCTTTTGACCGTTCTCATCAGCACTTTCCGTCGTAGCCTGATCGGTCGTTGAAGCAGGCACACCGGAAGAAGGTTCTTCGGTCTTCGTGACCGGAACGGGAACGGGTTTGGCCTCGGGCACCTTCGGCAGTGACTCTTCGGCAACGGGTTTGTCCATTATTGATTTGGATATGGGCCTTCCCGAATAATAGGTCAGAACCAGACAGTTAATCATGAAGAGTATGGCCACGACGGCCGTGATTTTCCCCATTACCGTTGTGGCACCACTGGCACCGAAAAGTGTTCGCGATGCACCACCGAAAGCCGCACCGATTTCTGCTCCCCGGCCTGTTTGCAAAAGCACTATAGCAATTAACATAATGCAGATAATGATGTGAAAGACCACGAACAATGCATGCATATCCCGATCACCCTTTTTGCTGATATTCTATTATCCGCCTGAAAGATTCAACCTCCAGGCTTGCTCCACCCACCAGAAGGCCGTCAACGTCCTCTTCCTTCATCAGGTCGTCAACGTTGGACGGCTTGACGGAGCCTCCATACAATATTCTCACGGAATGCGCAATATCTTTTCCGTAACTACCGGAAAGCTTCTCTCTGATAAAGGAGTGAACCTCCTGAGCCTGTTCGGGCGTGGCCGTACGGCCTGTTCCTATAGCCCAGACCGGTTCGTATGCGATAACGACAGAACGGCCGTCCAGGAGATCAACATCCTTCAGCCCTTTTTCCAGCTGGTCTGAAACGATTTCAAAGGTTTTCCCCGCCTCGCGTTCTTCCAGCATTTCCCCGACGCACAGTATGGGCACCAATCCCCATTTCACGGCTGCTCGCACTTTTTTGTTTATTACCTCGTCGTCTTCCTTGAAGATGTGGCGTCGTTCGGAGTGACCAACGATTACGTAACGGCACCCAACGTCCTTCAGCATGGGCACCGAAACCTCGCCGGTATAGGCACCTTTTTCTTCCCAGTGACAGTTTTGACCTCCCAGAAAAAAATCCTCTCGGGACAGTTCCTTTGAAACGGCTAAAAGCGCCGTGAAGGGAGGAGCAATCAGAACCTCTCTATCATCGAAGGTTCCCACGCTTTTCTGAAGTTCCCTTACAAACCCCACTGCTTCTGAAACGGTTTTATGCATCTTCCAGTTGGCGGCTATGAGATTCTTCCTTCTGACCATGGTGACGTGCTCCTCTTGCGAAAAAGGGGCAGCTACCGGCTGCCCCAGGGATTACCGTCTACTTGCCACACCTTTCCAGCGCTTCTACGCCCGGAAGTGCTTTACCTTCCAGAAGCTCAAGAAAGGCACCTCCTCCCGTCGATACGTATCCGACTTTGTCGTAAAGACCGAATTCGTTCAGGGCCGATACCGTGTCTCCGCCTCCCGCGACCGTGAGACCCTTGTGCTCCGCTATTGCCTTTGCTAGCTCCATCGTTCCTCTGGCGAAGGCCGGTTTTTCAAAAACCCCCATTGGACCGTTCCAGACCACCGTGGACGCCTTCTCGATGGCTTCACGGAAAAGCTCAACCGTACGAGGTCCTACATCGAAGATTGCCAGATTTTCCGGAATGTTATCCAGAGATACCTCCATAGCTTCGGCTTCGGCATCGATAGAAGGTGCAGCAACGGCATCAACAGGAAGGTGAACTTCGACACCCAATTCCTGCGCCCTTTTCAGGAATTCCCTTGCCGTTTCGATGTAGTCATCTTCGACCTGAGAGGCACCCACCGGCCTGCCAAGAGCCTTCATAAAAGTGTTTGCCATGGCACCGCCTATTATCATGATGTTGCATCGGGAAAGGAGGTTTTCGAGTACTCCTATCTTGGTGGATACCTTTGCTCCTCCGATGACAATGGCCACGGGGCGTTCTGGGGTTTCGAGCGCTCTGTGGTAGTAATCCAGTTCCTTATAGAGCTGGTAACCGGCGGCACATTCCGGAACGTACTCTATAATTGCGTGAACGGAGGCATGAGCCCTGTGGGATACCGCAAAGGCGTCGTTTACGTAAAGGTCCACGCCCTCTGCAAGGCTTCGGGCAAATTCCGGGTCGTTTTTCGTTTCCCCTTCGTGAAATCTGAGGTTTTCCAGAAGGGCAAGGTCGCCGTGCTTGAGTTTAGAAAGTGCCTCGTTGCGCTTTTCGCCCACGCAGTCTTCTACAAAGAGTACGGAATTTCCGAGAAGCCCTGACAGGTGATCCGCTACAGGCTTCAGAGACAGTTCGGGAACGACCTTACCTTTGGGTCTTCCCAGGTGAGATGCTACCAGAAGTTTGGCACCCGATTGGAGAATTCTTTCTATGGTAGGAAGGGTTGCCTTAATTCGCGTGTCGTCTGCAACCCTTCTGTTTTCATCCAGAGGCACGTTAAAGTCGGCTCTGAGAAATACAACCTTTTTTTCCAGGTTTACATCATCCAGGGTTTTCATTTCGCATCCTCCATCTTTCCGATGGACAACTACTCAAGATCCTTTCCCATGTGCAATGCCAGATCTATCATCCGGTTGGAATATCCGAATTCGTTATCGTACCAGCTCATGACCTTGACCAGTTTTCCGTCGATTACCCTCGTAAGAGCGGCGTCCACGATGGACGAGAAGGTGGAGTGATTGAAGTCGCAGGAAACCAGCTCCTCTTTTTCAACGTGCAGGATGCCCTTGAGTGGACCCTGGGAGGCTGCTTCCAGTGCCTGGTTTACCTCTTCGACACTCGTTTCCTTTTCCACCTCGCAGACGAAATCGACCAACGACACATTTGGTGTAGGCACACGGATTGCCAATCCGTCCAATCGCCCTTTGAGCTCGGGAATGACTTCGGCGACAGCAACTGCCGCACCCGTTGTTGTCGGGACCATGGAGAGAGCCGCCGCCCTGGCACGCCTTCGGTCTTTGTGCAGGGCATCCAGCAACCTTTGATCCATCGTGTAGGAATGTACCGTGGTCATCAATCCGTGGACGATCCCGAAGTGATCGTGAAGGACTCTTACGATCGGTGCAAGGCAATTGGTCGTGCAGGAAGCGTTCGAAACTATGTGGTGGTTTCTGGGATCGTACTCTTCGTGGTTTACACCCATAACGAAGGTGGCGTCCATTTTCTTGCCGGGAGCGCCTACGATGACTTTTTTTGCCCCGGCGTCAATGTGTTTCTGAGCAGAGTCTCTGTCCCTGAATCGGCCGCTCGTCTCAAGCACTATATCCACCCCCAGATCTTTCCAGGGAGCGTCGGCAGGGTTTGCCACCTGGCAACATCGATACTTTTTGCCGTCAACAACCAGATACTCTCCCTCTGCAGAAATTTCGTTGTGTATGGTTCCGTGTACCGAGTCGTACTTGAGCAGGTAGGCCAGTTCTTCAGGACTCCCAAGGTCGTTCAGAGCCACGACTTCAAGGGGTTCCTTTCGTTCCAGGTTTGCTCTAAAAATCATTCTTCCAATGCGACCGAAGCCGTTGATGGCAACGCGGACGGCCATGGTGGACCTCCTATGGTTTAGGGTTTAGGCTTAATCAAGGCTTTTGGCGATACTCACAGTAAGATCGCCAAGCATATTGGTGTAGCTTCCGAGTTCGTTGTCATACCATCCGTAAATTACGGCCTGAGTCACGGGAATCTGCAAAACGCTGTGGCCTGCATCCTGAAGAGAGAGGAGAGCCTTTTTGAGGGACTCGGCACTTACACTTTCTCCGCTTGAGTTGATAGGTGCCGACGCAATGGCCTTCACGACCTGTTGCAGGTCAAACCTTACCGCAGCGGTTCTTGTGTGAGTTTCATGAGCCTCTATAATTGCGGCGGCTCTCGGTACCCCGATTATGTCCGACGATACGTTCTGTTCCTCAGAATAGATCAGGTAACCTTCAGGATAATTCTTTGCGGCGTCTCTGTAGATGCTGTTTATTAATTCCCTGTTGACGGGATTGGAAAAGCTTTCGTCCTGTATGAGAACCACGAGAATGATCAGAGAGCCGGTCGTAATCGGAACTCTGACCGACTCGGCAATAAATCCAATGTTTTTCATTTCGGGAATGACCAGAGCCAGAGCTTTGGCGGCCCCTGTAGTGGTCAGGATTATGTTGTTGGCGACGGCGCGATTTTTGCGAAGATCCGTTGCACCCGCCTTGGGAAGACGGTCTAAAACAGGCTGGGAAGGCGTTTGCGCGTGAACGGTAGCCATGGATGCAGAGAGGATTCTCTGGGGACCGAAGTAGTCAAGTAGAGGCTTCATCATGTAGGCAAGACAGGTTGTTGTACAGGATGCCGCCGAAATTATAACGTGCTTTTTGGGGTCGTAGGCGGAGTCGTTTATACCCTTCACACAGGTAATAGAGTCTTCGGGAATCGATTTACTCTTATCCTTGATCTTGAAAGGAGCAGAAACGATTACCTTGCGTGCCCCCGCAGCCAGATGGCCTCTGACCGAACCCTTGGAGTCGTTTTCCGGCACCGTGGGATCCAGAAAAGCACCTGTGCAGTCAACAACCAGTTCCACCCCGTGATCTTTCCAGCCTATGTCAGCAGGATTGCGGTGTTGCCTTAGAATTTTGACTTTGACGCCGTTTACCCGCATCGTGCCTTCACGGTCGTTGATTTCTTCGATAACCCGATTGGCTCGACAACCGTAAAGAAAGGTGTGAAGAGCGCCGTAGGTGGAGTCCTTTTCTATAAAGTGAGCAATGTCTTCAAGGCCTGTACCCGCCTGTCTCCCTATGTTGACGACAAGTTCTGAAAAATATTGGCGTTCTGCATGGTGCCATAGTGTTAACTTTCCAATTCGTCCTAAACCGTTAATCCCAAGCTTCTGGGGTACGAACTTATCTTCACCACCCATATTGCCAGACCTCCCTTACTCGCTGGTTTCAACGTCCATCCACCTTGTTTCGTGGAACCCTTTGTAAATAGCTCCGCTTCTTCCGTCCAATCCCAGTATGTCGCCGGTTTTTATTTGATACCCGTTGATTTCGCATCTGCGCTGAGATTCCCATACGGTCATTTTGCTACATCCGACCACGCAGGTTTTACCGAGCCTGTGAGCGACTATGGCTGCATGAGACGTGGCACCTCCCTTTCCCGTAAGAATTCCGTCGGCAAGGGATATTTCCTTTATGTCGTCCGGTACAGTATCTGATCTTATGAGTATTATGTAATCGTTGGGGTAAGTTCTGCGAAGTTCTTCTATGGATTCGACATCGAAGGCAACTCGCCCGCAGAGTGCCCCTCCGCTGACCCCTATGCCGCTCGCAAGATAGCTGGCTTCGAGATCGGGGGTTGGAACGAAGACTCGATAGCGGCGGTGAATTCTTGGGGACATGTTCCGGCTCTGAAGAATGTACAGAGAATCTTCGCTGTCTCCCTGGAAGGTGAACTCTATTTCCTGAGGCCCCCAGTGCTGTTCGTAAACGAGCTTCTCGGCTATTTCCACAAGCCTTCTGTAAATGCGAGGAAAGAGCATTTCCAGAGAAGCTTCACGGGGCTCTACCTCTTTGAGCCTCTGTTTTTCGGAAATCGGCAGGGTTTTGACCAGTCCGCCCACGACATCTTCGCCCTGGTTTCCGAGGGTGAAATCGCCGTTGGGATCTATAATGTCCTCTGCCGTCCAGGGATCGTGAGTGAACATAACACCGGCACCCGAGCGGGTGTCCAGATTGCCGAAGATCATCGTCTGTACGGTCACGGCGGTACCCCAGTTGTCGGAGATGCCCATAATCTGCCTATAGGTTTTGGCCTTTGGCGAATACCAGGATTCGATGACCTGTCTTATGGACGTGAAAAGTTGCTCTCGAGGGTTATCTGTCAGATCCACGCCGTTTTTGCGAAGTTCGTCCCTGTATGCACGGGCTACTGTGCGGATCTGTTCAGGCGAGAATTCCCGCTTATAGGTAACGCCGCATTTCTTCTTGTAAAATCTCATTATTTCGTCAAAAGCATCACGGGGCATTCCGAAGGACATGCCCCAGGATTGTATAAATCTTCTGTAATTATCCCATGCGAACCAAGCCTGTCCCGTCTGATCTATAAGCCCTTCCACTATTTCCTCGTTTATGCCAACGTTAAGAAAGGTGGTCATCATTCCGGGCATGGACATAGCGGCACCGCTACGGACGGAGACGAGCAGTGTATTGGTCGGACATCCAAAACACCTGCCGGTTTCTTTCTCGAGCCTGTGCATAAAAGACATAACCCTGGCTTCAAAGTCCTTGCGTGATTCCGGGAACCGATCGACTACCCGTCTGCACCTGAAATATTCCGTCGTTATGATGAAGCCGGGAGGCACATTTATGCCTGCGGAGTGAAGCACCGCAAGGTTATAACCTTTGTTGCCCAGATGTATTAGATCAAAGGTCTGGGGTGTGGGGTCGTATATCCAGGAAATGGTTTTCTCGGGTTCGTAGCTCAGAAGCAGGTCGAGGTCTTCGCCCACAAAGGTGGCCTTCTGATGAGAGAGGGTCACGACGATATTGGTCACAAAATTATCAAAATACTGTAAGCCGAAAGTACGGGCCACCAGATCTCTCAGAAATGTCTCGGATATCATCTGGATTTTTTCTGCCGGATTGGCACATTCCACGATCCGGGCGAATTTGGGAAGGTACTCATCATCTTTCAATTTTTTTATTGCCAGATTCAGATTGGGCTCATGGATTACGTGGTAATAAGTGTGTATGATCTGGTTAATCGATTCCGAAAAGCCTCTGAATATATCCATAAACTGGGAATGGGTAAATCTTCTGATCTGTAAAGCCTTTTCGAAAAGTTCCTGATACCGTTGAAGCTGAACCGAATGTATTCCCTCCAGGTTCAGAGCCTTCAAAAACAGGGGGATGAATTTCACGATCCTTGAGAAGGTGGCCCTGGTGATGAAACTCAGATCTATTGACTGAATTATTTCTTCGAAAAGAAGGTTTGCAAGATTTTCCAGCCTGAAAGTGAGCCCCAGCGCGTCGAACTTCTTCTCGTGGTAAGAACCGTACATTGAGGGGATATCTACGGCTATATGCCGCTTCAGGTATATATTTTCCTGAATTTCCATTTTTGAAGGTTTCAGAATGATTTCCTGAAGCTTTCGAAGATAGTCGAGTATTGCTTCGAGTTTCTCTATTGGATCATTCCCATCCAGTGCTTTCAAAACTGCAGACGGGTCGGGAAGGCCCAGTTGAGCTCCTCTGTTCAGATGTTCCCTTATGTCTTTCGCCGAGAGTGCATACTTTTCCTTGAGGAGTTGATAAAAGCGGATCATCAGACCTGTTCGCTTCTTCTCTGCATCAGTTACATCGGATACGGAATTAAATACCGACTCTACTTTTTCCGACGACGCCTCCAGCAGATCCTCAACATCGTACAGAAGGTCGTTATCCTGAAGTGCCTTTAAAAGCCTGTGTGGTCCCTGAACGAAGGCGTGATCTGGATCGATTTGTTCATAAATGTGAGCGGGCAGAAAGGGCTTTATGTGTTCCTTGTTAAGCGTAATCCAGAAGCGGAAGATGTTTTCAATAAAGGGCACCGTAAGGTTGTTGCTTTCCACATGACTCTGCTTCCTGAGGAAGTGAATAAGAGGGTCTCCACGTCCGTAAATTTCATCAACTTCCGTTGATACGTTTCGAAGAAGCCCTTCGGCTCCGATCTCGTTAAAGTATACGGGGAAGAGCTTTGCCAGCTGTTTTACCAGGTTATAGACGGGTGCAATCGGTGCATGAAGTAATTCGCTTATGTCTCTCTGGAACAAATCGGTGTCTCTGATGCAGGTTCCGGTAAGTGAAAGATAGACGATCAGTGCAGAAAGCAGGTTTCTCATTTTTTGAGGATCCTGTTTTATCAGATCCAGCCACACTCTGATATTGAGAAGATGAGCTTCATTGACCTTGACCTGCCAGTAATCGCTCACGCCCTGTACCCGGGCCGTCTGGAATCCCATGGAAATCAATCGTTCTATGAAAGAATCGATAAGCTGTTTATTTCCGCTCTTTACTATTTCAAGTCCGATCGTATGAAGACACTGAAGGGTCGCCTTTGGATGGGCCGCAACCGCTTCCTCGAGTGCAGTCAGAAGCATGTCCACGCTTTCGTAAAGATCGTCGTTTTTCTGGTCTTTGAGCCATCGCGATAGTTCCTGGTTTATGCTTCTGAGAGTCTCCTCATGGATCGACTCAAGGCCCGGGGTCTGCAGGATCTTCAACCTCATAAGCATACTCAAGCGTCGCCCGAGACCATCATCGGAGTGCAGCTTAAGCATGTCGGGCAGTTTTGAGTAATACTTCACTATGTCCCGATGATCCGGAAGCTCCAGCAATTTTACAACCGCTTCTCTTGGGTTATCGATTTCTGCAATGGTCTCGAGTTGTGTCCTGTGTCTTGAAAAGCTTTTATGGCTGATGGGGCTGCAATGCTCGAGACTTCGAGCGAGGAACTCTTTTCCGACTCCATCGCAGGTTCTGGTTAGCCATTTGCACGGGTCTTCTACGGACAGCCACAAATCGTAAGTAGTCTTGAATATTCTGTTCATAAGAGAACGAAGCTCGACAAAAGAGGAATCCGAATGCCAGACCTTAAGGAGAGAATTGGCCAGTGACTTTACGGAATAATAGCTCCTGAGGAGGTATTCAAAATTTTCTTCGTCAAGATTCACAAGCTTTATAAGAAAATGCCTCAGAATTCCTTCGTGGATTTCGTCCAGTTGTTCTACGTGGAGATCCAAACTTGCAATTTCAGGAGCTTTGTCGGGTACGGGGCGGCCGAAGTCTGAACCGAAACGTTCGAGCATTTTAAGCCAGAAGGCCAGAAATCTGTCCATCGCATGGGCCTTTGTATCGGCCCTTAAAGAATTTACAAAAGAATCCCACAGCATGAGGGCAATGAGAAATACAATACGCCCTCTGAGGGGATGCTTTTCTATAAGGCTAATGTTTGAAACGGTATATCGCCATGCCTCATCGACAACCACCTGCCAGTTTGCGTATTTGTGGTGATATTCCTGGAGAAGTTCTTCCGCTTCGGCTTCCTTGCCTCTGAAGCCCGAAACCACTTCTTTCAGAATCATAAAAACGGGTTTTATTTTTACGGGTACACTCCGGGTAAGCTCCAGATGAATCTTAAGGGCCTGAGAATTAACCGGTTCTCTGGAAAGCTGCATAATTATAGCCCTCCGACATTATTTCAGGACAAGCTTATCAATCAAGTATAACTTCCTCAAAAGGACATATCACGTGAAATGATAATTCCCGAAAAAACTCCCCCTTGAAAAAATAAGCACACTTCTCGGTGCTGCAATAACTAAAGGGTAAGGGACATCAGAATTGCGTCTTCTTTGCCCGACGGCGTTGAGTAATAGCCGGGACGTCGCCCTCTTACACGGAAGCCAAGCTTCCGATAGAGATGAAGGGCAGAGAAGTTCGATTCACGAACCTCCAGATGCACGATCCTTGCCCCTCTTTCCCGGGCTTCCTCAAGGAGTTTCACCATAAGGCCTGTTCCGTAACCCCGATTCTGGAAAGAAGGAGCAATGCCGATGTTGTTTACGTGCAGTTCGCCATGGATAATATTACTACAAACATAACCTGCGATGGAGCCACGCACCGTTAGAGTGAAGCAGAGAGCCTGCGGTTGTCGCAATTCGGCAAGAAATAAGCTTTCCGTCCAGGGCTCATACTGTATTTCCTTTTCTATGGATACTATGGCCTTAATGTGTTCCGGAATCATTCTGATTATGCTGTATTTTTCCTCACTCTGCATCGGGAGGCAGTATTTCATTTGCCCGGGTTATATGGCTTCTACCGTAATCCTGAACTATGCGTGCCATGTCCTCCAGCGAACATCCGTGTTTTCGACAGCTATAAGCCTTTATCAGCATTGGCAGATTTACCCCGCATACGACGTCAACCGTATTGCCGGAAAAGGAGAGGGCTATGTTGGTGGGAGTTCCTCCGTAGATATCCGTCAGTATCAGGACTCCCCGACCGCTGTCGGCTTCTTTGATCATTCGGCTGAAAAGTTCCGTAATGTCTTCGGTTTTCATATCGGGGGTTATGGTGATTGCGTAGAATCCTTCCAGAGAACCCACAATAAGTTTTGCAGCTCTTAAAAGCTCCTTTGCCAGATCGCAGTGAGTTGCAACTATAACGCCGACTTTGCTGTCTTCGCTCGTTGCATTTGCCTGCCTGATCCCACCACTACTCATTGCCGGCATCTCTGTGAAAGGTTAGAGTGTAAAAACCCCGATTGCGAAACCATGACGAGAAATGCTCTGCCATGACCACGGATCTGTGCTTCCCGCCGGTGCAGCCGAAAGCTATCGTGAAATACCTCCTGCCTTCTTTCAGATAACGAGGCACGAGGAATTCCAGTAGCGACTCAACGAGCCTTATAAAGTCCTGTGTGTCATCATGACTGAACACCCAGGTTTGAACTTCGGGATTGCAACCTGTGAGGGGTCTGAGAGATTCTACAAAAAAGGGATTTGGCAAAAATCTTACGTCCAGAACCATGTCGGCATCATGGGGTACCCCGTACTTGAATCCGAAAGAAAGTACCTGTACCGTCATGGCTTCTTCTTCGCGGACCAGACGGTAGGTGGTGGTGATCATCTGTTTTAAGGCATGGACGGTCAGCTCTGATGTGTCAATCACCTTTGTGGCTCGGTCTCTTAAAGGTTTCAGGAGCTCCCTCTCTCTGTTTATCGCTTCCAGCAACGACCTTCGTATTCCTCCATGCTCGCCGGAATTTTCCGACCGATCTGTTTTGTAGCCGTCCCACAGTTCTAAAGGATGAATTCTTCTGGTCTGACTGTACCGCCTCTGGAGCACGTCAACGGATGCTTCGAAGAACAATATTTCCAGATTGTATCCCTTTTCCTGGATTTCTTTGAAAATTTTTTCGTAGGCCTTCAAAAAGGTCCGTTCTCTTATGTCTATACCCAGGGCCACTTTCCTGGTGTCGGGCATTTCACCCTCACACAGGTCTAACAGTGCAGGAAGAAGGGGAACCGGAAGGTTGTCTATGCAAAGATAACCGATATCTTCGAAAGCTTTGATGGCCGTGGATTTACCGGATCCGGATAAGCCGGTGACCACCACTATGTGATGAGAGCTTCTGGAAGACTTTCTCATTGTTCAAAAATCGGAATCGTAACGGCTCAATACCTCGGCTATTTCGTCTGCATTATGAGCCTCAAAAAGGGCATCACGAGCCGTAGGATTTTTGAGGATTTCCGCCATCTTTGCCAGAACCTTTATGTTAGCCGTTGAATTGTTTTCGGGGGCAACCATGGCGAAAAAAAGATGAACGGGTTTGCCGTCAGATGCACCGAAATCAACGCCCTTTGTGGATTTTGCGAAGCACAGTACCGGCCTCCTGATATTTTTGCACCTGCCGTGAGGAATGGCGATACCTCTACCGACTCCCGTCGACCCCAGGTTTTCTCGCTCAAGCAATATCCGAAAAATTTCGTCCTGACTCAGGGACGATGTATGAGGCGCCAGCAGTTCGCTCAACTTTTTCAGAGCCGCAATCTTATCGGGTGGTTCGAAGTCGGTAAGTATTGCCCGCCTGGGCAGTAAGTCCATAAGTCTCATGACTTTTTCTTTACACGCTCCTAAGTTTCTATTAGCCCGTAGTTGCCGTCCTCACGCCTGTAAATCACGTTAATCCTTCCCGTATCCTGATTGGTGAAAACCAAAAAACCGCGATCCGATTTGTTCAGCTGAAGAATTGCTTCATCCAGATCGATGGGTTTAGGATCAAAAGGTTCGGTGAATACCACATATTCGTCCTCGTCCGCTTCTCCCATCGTACCTTCTACGGAGCTCCTGTTTCTATTGGCGATGATGTTTCTTTCCTGAGCCGACAGCTTCCTCCGCCTCATCTTGTCGAGTTGTTTCTTGATCTGGCTTTCTACGGTATCGGCCAGCAGATCAATAGCGCTGTACAGGTCTTCCGTTTCTTCTGACGCGTTTATGCGGATACCGTTCGAAGATATGCTGATTTCGGCAATATACCGATACTTTTCCGCTTTCAATACAACGCGCGCCTCTATCGGCTCCAACAGGTATCGTTTCACCCGACCGATTTTGGTTTCCACGTAAGATTTTACATCCTCAGAAGGCTCAATGTTCCGAAAAGTAAAATCAATCTGCATGCTTCGTCCTCCAGCTAAAAAACAGGTTTTTTCCTCTTATGAGAAGGCAGTATCCCCAGCATCTCTCTATACTTTGCAACGGTCCTTCTGGCAATCCGTATTCCTTCCTGCTTCAGTATCTTTGCGATCTCCTGATCGCTGAAGGGCTTTTGAGGATTTTCGTTTTTGATTATCGCCCGAATTTTTTCTTTGACGCTTTCAGATGCTATTTCATCACCGCCAGTTTTGCGGATTGAGCTGTTAAAGAAGTACTTGAGTTCGAAGATTCCATGAGGCGTTTGCATGTATTTGTTTGTCGTCACCCGGCTTATAGTGGACTCGTGCATACCCACTTCAACTGCAATATCACGGAGCACCATCGGCTTTAGATATTCAACACCCTTTTCGAAGAATTCCCTCTGGAGTTTTACTATACTTTCGGCTACCCGCAAAAGGGTTCGCTGACGCTGATGAATGCTTTTTATCAACCAGCTCGCCGAGCTCAACTTCTTCTGGATATATTCTCTGACCTCAGGAGTCATCCGTTCTGGATGCTTGAGAAATTCTCGATAGTAGGGGCTGATTCTCAATCTGGGTAATCCCTCTTCGTTCAGCATAACAACGAAATCATTGTCAACCTTTACAACGTAAACATCGGGGCTTATGAATTGAGGTTCCAGTGAGGCGTAAGCTCTACCCGGTCGTGGATCCAGAGAAAGTATCAGCTCCAGAGCATCCTTAAATTCTTCTGAGGAGATGCCCAGTTTTTTTATTAGCCCCTGGTAGTTCTTGTTTTCCAGGTAGTGGATGTGATCCTTAATTATGGAAATGACGAGCTCGTTGTCGGGGAAAAGGTTTCTCGCCTGAATGAGCAGACATTCTCTTAGGTCCCTCGCGGCAACACCGGGAGGGTCAAAATCCTGTATCCTGTAGAGCACCCTCTCGACCTTATCGACGGAGGTATCACAAAGGGTTGCGATCTCTTCAACCGTGGCATCCAGGTAACCGTGGGAGTCTATGTTACCTATGATTGCTTCGCCGATTTTTACTTCCTCCTCGGAAAAATCGGAGAGGTGCAGCTGCCACATAAGGTGGTCGGTAAGGGATGTCGGGCGAGAAAGACGCTGTTCAAAAGACGGTAATTCGTCACCTTCCTCTTTTTCATAAAGAACGGGGGTTCCGGAGTTATATTCTTCCAGGAAGGACTCCCAATCAAAATCTTCTCTTAGATTTTCGGATACTTCAACTTCACTCGTTCTCTCCGAGAGCTCAGGTGCCGGCTCTTCGGCTCCGGATTCGCTTCCGTCGGTGATATCTTCTTCAACCGGAACTTCTTCCAGTACCGGATTTTCCATCATCTCCTGCTGTATGGTCTCCAGCAGTTCCATCCGGGAAAGCTGCAGAAGCTTTATGGCCTGTTGCAACTGAGGCGTTATAACCAGTTGGGTCGTTACCTTTAGCTGTTGTTTAAGCTCCAGAGCCATAATCTTCCTTCAGTTCAGTCTGAACTCTTCTCCCAGATAGACCTGCTTTGCTCTTTCACTGGAGACTATTTCTTCAGGAGACCCTTCTTCAATTATCCTTCCATTGTGAATTATATACGCCCTGTCGCAAACACTCAATGTTTCCCTTACATTGTGATCCGTTATAACCACCCCGATATTCCGATCCTTCAAACTCCGTATAACTTTTTGTAGATCCTGAACGGCTATCGGATCAATCCCGGCAAAGGGCTCATCAAGGAGTATAAATCTGGGTTCTGTAACGAGAGCGCGGCATATTTCAACCCGGCGCCGTTCTCCTCCCGAAAGCCTGTCGGCCCGGGTATAGGCGACGTGGCTTATACCGAACTCCTCAAGAATGCTTCTTGCCCTTTGAAAAGCCTTTTTCCTTTCGAATCCCTTCATCTCCAGCACGGCAGTAATGTTTTCTGCAGCGGTAAGCTTCCTAAATACGGACGATTCCTGGGGCAGATAGGTGATTCCCTTTTGGGCCCTTATGTGCATCGGCAGTCCCAGGATATCTTCACCGTTCAGGAGCACGGCCCCTTCGTCAGGCCGAATCAGGCCAACGATGCAGTAAAAGGTCGTGGATTTGCCGGCTCCATTAGGCCCCAACAACCCCACCACCGTGCCTTCCGTCACGGAAAAACTCACATCGTCCACCACCCGACGCTGACCGTAGGTCTTTACGATATTTCGGACGGTGAGCATGGACATCGTCTATTGCCCCGTCTCCTGCTTTATTGGTTCCGATGACGGATGAAGGATTACCTCAACGGGTTTTTCTCGACCTCCTTCAACGATGCTTTTGCCTGTTGCCAGGTCAAGAGTTATGAGTTGTCCTGTGAGCCTGTCCTGACCCTGAGCTACAACGGGGCTACCGGTAAGGACTATTCGCTTTCTGTCCACGTAATAGATTGCCTTTTCTGAAGTGGCTACCCGGTTTCCCTGAACCACCCTCACGTCGCCTTCGGCTTCAATCCGGTCGATTTTTTTCATAACGGCTTCTTCTTTGACCGGGCCCCCCGTTCTGAAGGAACTCGAAAAATCCGCCTCTTTACTGCCGAAAACCGTCAGCCTGCGGCAGGTAATCACGATGTCTTCCCGCTCCACCGTTACATGTCCTTCAAAGGTAATGGTTCTGGATTTTTCGTCCAGAACCATACGATCACTTACGATTCGAAGCGGTGAGGCTGACTGCACAACCTTTTCTGCCGTACCTTTTTGAACAAAAATTTCGATCATAAGAACGGCAAGGATTAATGAAAATTTTCGTCCAGCTCTTATGGTTGCCACTTTACGACCACTCCATTTCGCCCGAAAGCTTTGCCGGTTTTTAGATCGTATTCCCATTCAGACACTTTCCCGAGGAAACCCGGGCCCGAGAGCTCCGCCGGAGTTTCTGAAAAGATCCGTCTCCTGCTGTGAGAGTAGTAAATTCTTTCTGTATGCACCTTATACCCATTCGGTAACAGAAAGTTTACATTACCGTTGATTTCTATGTCTTTAACGCCCGCATAGATCAGGCCACGGTTTCCGCGCATTTCAAGAACAGAGCCGTCATCCAGATAAAACAGAAGTTGTACCTTTTCCAGTTCCGTCAGGTCTCTGGTTTTAAAGTAGGTTGCGACCTGAGCTCTGAGAGTCCACTTAACCTTTCCGCCGTCAACCTCCGTGTACTCCATGTTTTCTATGCGGGCGCTTCCTTCCTGCTCGGGAGCCCCGGTTTCGGGAATTGATCCTCTGTTCTCGGGCTTCCTGCCCGATACGAAGAGAAACAGCGACAATATTAGACCACCGATTATGAATCCCCATAGGATTTTAAAAAGTGAACGAGGCTTGGGGGCAGGCCGTGTCATTGTGTCCTGAAATCTCCGGGATCTCCAAAATATCTTTCCGTGACTGTCGACCAGAAGTTCTTGGTTTTTAACAGAATCTCGCAGACTTCTCTACAGGCACCGTTTCCTCCACTTTTGCGGGTTATGTGGTGTGCGTAAGGAAAAACGTGGATGTTGGCGTTGGGAACCGTGACCGCCCAGCCCACCCTCTTCATAACCGGTATGTCTATCAAGTCATCACCCATGTATCCCACTTCTTGCTCTTTAAGCCCTGTTCTGGCGAGAATTTGCTCCAGTGCTTCCAGCTTTATTTTCGCATTCTGGTACACGTGCTTAATGCCGATTTCTTCGGCCCGGCGCTCTACGGTCCTGCAGTACCTTCCGGTGATAAGTCCAACCTCTATACCCGCCCTTATGAGAAGCTTCATACCGTGTCCGTCCTGAACGTCAAACATTTTCATTTCAACTCCGTTGTCGAGGTATATGATTTTCCCGTCCGTCAGAACACCGTCCACGTCGAAAAGCATGAGCCGTATTCGTTTTATTCTATCTATCTGGCCGATGTTCAGGCCGTAGTTGGAAACGAGCTCTTGAAGATAATCCCTTGGAGTCATCTACTGCTCTCCTGTAGTTACTGCATGGTATATGGCCTTGAGGTTCTTTAAAAGTCCTTCCAGACGGTTTAGATACCAGGAATTGGGACCGTCACAGAGCGCTTCGTCGGGTTTGGGGTGGACCTCGAGAAAAACTCCGTCTGCACCTGCGGCTACGGCAGCACGGGCTATAACGGGTACAAAATCCCGTTCTCCTCCCGAACAGCTCCCCAATCCCCCCGGTCTCTGAACACTGTGCGTCGCATCAATGACAACGGGAAACCCCAATGCTTTCATTATGGTGATCGACCGCATATCAACTACCAGGTTGTTGTAACCAAAGCATGAGCCTCTTTCTGTGAGGATTATCTTTTCGTTTTCCCGGGAGCGAATCTTTTCAATCACGTTTTTCATATCCCAGGGGGCCAGAAACTGGCCTTTCTTGACGTTGATTATCCTGCCCGTTGAGGCGGCGGCGGTTATGAGATCGGTCTGACGGCACAAAAAGGCAGGGATCTGGAGTACATCCACGACAGAAGCCGCTGCTCTGGCTTCTTCAGGGGAATGAACGTCCGTCAGCGTAAAGACCTTCAGTTCTGCTTTCAGCCTTTCAAGCCATGCCAGCCCCTTTTGCAGCCCTGGTCCCCGGAAAGACCTGATAGATGTACGATTTGCCTTATCGTAGGAGCTCTTAAAGACAAAGGTAAGCCCCAGGCGATCGCACAGGTTTTTGATGTATGATGCCGTCTCGTACATTAGTTCGTAGCTTTCCATTACACAGGGCCCTGCAATAACGAAAGGACCGATCTGCCTGCTCGAAAGGTTTCGCCATAACGCGTTGCTTTTCATACCGCCCCTTATTAAGGCAGGATTTTATGCAAATCTTTCCTATCAGTCCTTACTGCCGTATTCAATGGCCTTGCGTACGAAAGCCTTGAAAAGAGGGTGTGCCTCCATGGGACGGGATTTGAATTCAGGGTGGAATTGACACCCCAGAAACCACGGATGATC
The DNA here is from genome assembly GCF_900114975.1 of Thermodesulforhabdus norvegica. NCBI lineage: Bacteria > Pseudomonadati > Thermodesulfobacteriota > Syntrophobacteria > Syntrophobacterales > Thermodesulforhabdaceae > Thermodesulforhabdus > Thermodesulforhabdus norvegica. The sequence goes on along the minus strand of NZ_FOUU01000010.1, from coordinate 4,768 downwards.
AGGAATCTCCACAATCTCTACCAGGTTTTTATCAGGCGAGAGGCCCGTGAACCTCATACCGTACTTGGCGAGCCTTTCTCTATAGTCGTTGTTAAACTCGAAACGGTGTCGGTGCCTTTCCCAGATTTCGATCTCACCGTAAGCTTCAAAAGCTTTGCTGTCTTTTTCAAGAATGCACGGATATGCCCCCAGCCTCATGGTCCCCCCAAGATCGCTCTGCTCACTTCTCCTTATGGTCTTCTGACTCTTATAGTCAAACCATTCTCTCATCAAATATATGACGGGGTGAGGGGTATGGGGATTGAATTCCTGGCTGTGAGCGTGATCAAGCCCGGCGACATTTCGAGCAAACTCCACTACGGCCAGTTGCATACCAAGACAGATCCCAAAGAAGGGAATATTGCGTTCCCGGGCTATTTTTATGGCCTTGATCTTTCCTTCTATGCCACGGTGCCCAAAACCTCCGGGAACGAGAATTCCGTGGCATCCCTCAAGCATGGCCTCTCCACCTTCTTTCTCCACTTCTTCGGAATCTATGTAAACGGGTTCAACCTTCGCATCCTGTATCCATCCGGCATGAAGCAATGCCTCGTGAAGACTTTTGTACGATTCTTTCAGGTTAACGTACTTGCCGACGATGGCAATTCTGACCTGCCGGCTTGCCTCTCGTGCTCTCCTTACCAGGTTCTCCCATTCATCAAGCACCGGTGCCCGCGTCCAGATGTTAAGGAGCTGTACGATCTTGTCGTCTAAGCCTTCTTTGTGGAGCATCAGAGGAACTTCGTAGATGCAGTCCACATCCTGAGCCGTAATCACGGCGTCGGGTTCAACATTACAGAAGTGCGCAATCTTTGCCTTAATCTCCGGGCTTAAGGGCTTTTCGGATCGACATAGTAAAATGTCGGGCTGTATGCCTATGCTTCTCAGTTCTTTAACGCTGTGCTGCGTCGGCTTGGTTTTCAGCTCTCCTGAGTTTTTAAGGTAAGGAACCAATGTGACATGGACGTAAATGGAATTTTCCCGACCCACATCGTTCCGGAATTGCCTGATTGCTTCCAGAAAGGGAAGGCTCTCTATATCCCCAACGGTTCCCCCGATTTCCACTATCACTATGTCTTCATCATTTACCACGCTTTGTATTGCCTGTTTAATTTCGTCGGTTATGTGAGGTATCACCTGAACCGTGGCTCCGAGATAGTCACCGCGGCGTTCTTTTTTGATGACGGAGTAATATATACTGCCTGAGGTGTAGTTGTTCTTCTTCGACATTCGTGCTCTGGTGAACCTTTCATAATGACCGAGATCGAGGTCGGTCTCGGCTCCGTCATCGGTTACGTAAACCTCACCGTGCTGAAAGGGATTCATGGTTCCCGGATCGACGTTTATGTATGGGTCCAGTTTCTGTAAAGTAACCCTTAACCCGCGGCTTTCCATAAGTGCCCCAATGGAAGCAGCCGCAAGCCCCTTTCCAAGGGACGATAAAACTCCGCCGGTTATGAAAATAAATTTAGGCCGTCTCAACTTCCCACCTTCCCCAGGTTTTGTTTGTTATTTCATAAACTCCCTCAACCATCTTATCAGAAAGAAGAAAATTGCTAAAGTCTCGCCTGCCATTTCCGGGCCAGGCTATAAGCGGTATCCGGGCTAACTTCAAACCGGCCTCCGGTAAGGCTCGAAAAGTTGCCGCCAGAAAAGAGTTTTCAGTTTAAAAGGGCCCGTACAAATCCCGCCAGTTCCTCCGGAGGATAAAAGGCAATTTCGTTACCCAGGAGTCTCTGGAAGTAAAAGTCGTCTGTCCGATGATGAGGTACCATGTTCTGGCGGGTTATGATCCTGGCGAAACAACCGTCCCCTTCTTCAGTGTCCTCAAGGGGTCCTCCGTAGCAGGCCATGTTGAAGGTGGAAAACCCCAGATTGTGATATGCCTTGAGCACCGTGGAGAGAGCTTTTGCAAAGTTGCCGATATCCTTTTCCGTCCATTCCAGGAGATTAGCTCTATGAGGGAAGACAATCTGGATTTCGTTGGGACCAATGGGTGAGTAAGCCGCAATTATGTGAGCCGAGTCGTCAAAACAGGTTATGTATCTCACCCCGGCTTTTCTTTCTTCCTCTATCAGTACCTTCCAGAAGGACCTTCCGTGCTCTTCATAGAATTTTCTTGAGGCTTTAATAACCCTTTCGTGGTGAGTTGACGGAACCCCCGCGCCCAAGACCTGGAGATGTGGGTGTATCACGCTGGCTCCGGCGGGAGGAAGATAATTAGCGTTAACGGTAAAGTACGATGGGTCTTTTGTTTTGCCCCACACGGTTTTTATAAAAGAAAATGAGACATCCAGGGCATCGCGAAGCAGGTCCTCCGAGAACTCGTCCAGGTTTCTGTAGTGAGCATGACCCACCATGACCACCGCATGATAGGATGCAAGAGGGAAGAGGTTGGGAAACAGCACGCATTCGTTTTTCACCATTCTGCCCCCGGGCAGAAGAGTGTCGGGGTACTTCGGGGTCATTGTTTCCCATTTACCATCGCATAGAAAGCATGTCGATCTGGTCGCTTCTGCACGTTCCCGGGTGTAATTAAAATCCGTATCGGGGAAAAGAAATTCTTTTTTACCACGGATTGCCTCGTTAACAATGCTGACATGTCCCAGAAGGGGATCTTTTCTGAATTCTATCTCCTGCCTGATGAGTTTGCCTCCTGCAAGAGGACTGTGAAATTCGGCGGTTTGACGAATCGACTCAAAGCGTATCATCGGCTTCCCTCCTTGAGTCCGTAAAGCCTGACCATATCTCGTATTTTCCCGGAAGAAACGGCTTCAGCAAATTCTTCGGCCATTCTCCTTCCCAATTCTACGGCTTTTTTCCACCGTCTTTTGCGTTCCAGTGGATTATTTGAAAAGGTATAGAAATCCTGCCGGTCCGGAATCTTCCGGTCAGGAAGCATGGAAAAGAAAGTGTTAGAAGGTCGCACCAGAACAATGTTTTCGAGGGTGCGAGGGTCAGGGGAGCGATGTCTCAAGGTTTTGTCAAACCAACCGGGAGTAACGGTACCGGAGTAATGCGGGAACAGTGCCAGCTCACCGTCCTTTAGCCTTAATGGAGGAAGTATGTGATAGTCGATCAGTCCGCCATCTCGATAGGTTCCCGGGGGTGCACCCGGTATGCTCCTCACGCCTTCCATTACGAGAGGAATTGAAGCCGAGGCCATTAAGGCATCCGGTAGGTTTCCGGGTGTAAGCTCCACGAGCCTGATCGGTATGTGATCGGTAGTCCCTTCCAGGGGAGGGCGATCTCTTGGGTCGGAGAAATAAACCCTGTCCATAAAAAATCTCAGGTAAGATCTACTCAGCCTATTTGCGGTGTACATTAAAAAGGTCGATAAAAGTAAGGGCAGTCGATTTTCCGAAGCTCCGATTTTCATTCTCACCGTAGCGATGTTTAACCTGATGAAAGGGTGACCGAGCACTTCCTCTTCTGTTCCCTCCGGCATGAAAGATCTGAGTATGGTTCTTGCAACCTGAGTTACTTCCCGGGGTGAAGGTTTGGAAGAATAGCGTTGATTCATGTACGATTCAAAGAGATTATCTATTGCCCTGGAAGGTTCCTTACAGGTCATCGCTGCAAGTCGCCAGGCACCTATTGAAGATCCGAAGAAATGCACAGGATGACGGACTCCCGGAAGCAGTTCGGAACTTATCCATCTATCCAGATGGTACAATACCAGCCATTTAGGCCCACCGGCTGCCCCGAGTATGACACGAATCCTCTCTGCCCTTAACCCCTCCTCTCTGACAATCCCATAAGCCCTGCGCCCTGCTTCGATTTCAAAATAGCTCATCTCGAAGTTCCCCCTCCTGCTCTTTATAACAAAAAAGAACACCTTTCCTCTAAGGGAAAGGTGTTCTTTTGCTACAGATCAACGGATTTATTAAAATTCAAAAACCTTATCCAGTTCCTCGTCTGGTACCTGGAAGGTTAAGTTGTGGGGTGGGAGTGGTTCGACTTTGAAGAATCTGGGCAGGCGGTCGTGTTCTTTCGTAAAGCCTGCCTTTGTGTTGAATTCCCGCTCCATTCTGAGGATCTTTTTGCCGTATTCCATGAAGTCATCGGCGGTCCAGTTCCAGCCGTAGAAGGCGTTTATCATGTCCAGCATGGCCTGAAAGGTCTCGGGCTGATCCAGGGTGGCGAAGGCTATAAAGAGGCACATCCCCGTGGAGTCAATGGCCGCCGTTGCAATCTGGAGGTTTCGGGATATTTCAACCTGACCCTCGGGCTTGAGAGGATCCACAAAGCCCCCCACCTTGAGGATGTTCTGGGCAATGGCGTAACCTGCGGTGTGATCGGCTCCCATGGTGCTCGTTGCGTAGGTCACGCCGATTCCGTGCGCCGCCCTGGGATCATAAGCCGGAAGAGCCTGACCCTTTACCACGGGAACCCTCTCCACCCCAAAGGCCTTGCCCGTTACGGCCGCCCCGTTTCCAAGGATTCTTCCCAGATAGGTCCCCTTTCCCACCTCGTGAAGAAGATTTATCGCTCCCTGGGCATCTCCGAAGGGGATTATACCCGCTTCCATGGCAACCCCTATGGTTGCTCCCATTTCTATGGTGTCCAGGCCGTAGTTATCGCAGAGAAAGTCTATCATGGCTATGGCATCCAGATCGTCTATGCCGCAGTTTGCTCCGTTGGCCCAGACCGTTTCGTACTCGGGCTGCTTGGTGAGATAGTGGCCGTCCTTGTCGTGAAAGATGCCCGAGCATCGAATGACACAGCC